>CALAFS010000116.1 GCA_937892405.1 uncultured Clostridia bacterium | reverse complement strand
GCCGCCCGTGCCGGAGGTGATGTCGACGGCGTTCAGCATGCCGTCCGCCCATCTTGCGCTGACGGTGAAATTCCCTCTCGCGACAAGTCCGGTATAAGAACCGTCCGCCCATGCGTCGGGGGTCGCGGCGAGAGGCTCGATGTAGCCCTCGTGGCTCTGCAGAAGCATCTCGGAAATGCCCGCGGTGCCACCGAAGTTACCGTCGATCTGGAACGGTGGGTGCAGATCCCAAAGGTTGGTCGCCGTATTGTTTTTCAGAAGCTGCTGTAAGAGCTTGTAGGTGCGGTTGCCGTCCTTGGTGCGTGCCCAGAGGTTCAGGCGGTGAGCGACGCCCCAGCCGGTCGCCTCGTCTCCGCGCTCGGTGAGCGTGTATTTCGCGGCGTCAAGCCACGCGGGGGTGGTGGAATTGATGATGTCGCCGGGATAGAGACCGACGAGCTGGGAGATGTGGCGGTGCTTATATTCTCCGATGTCGCCGTAGTAGTCCTCTTCACGGAATTCCTTGACCTGTCCCGAGAGACCGACAAGGATCGGATCGTAGTGATCGAGCTGTTCCATCACGGTCGCGAGGATTTTGTTTTCTTCCTCGGAGAGCACCGCGGAATCGGTGATATCGATGCCCGCCTCCTTTGCGGCGAGGAGGGTGTGATAGTTGTTCAGATAGGCAAAGGTCTGTGCATAAGTCGTGCCCGAGGTGTAATACCACGCGCCGTCCTTATACTGTTCGGGCGAGTCGCAATATTCGACGAGGTAGTGTCCCTCGGCGTCCTTCACGACGACCTTCGTGATATAGCGTGCCGCCTCGGCAAGGACGGGATAGACCACGCTCGCGAGAGCGGTCTTATCCTGCGTGTAGGCGTAATACTCCCAGAAAAGCTGAGTCGTAAAGCCGATGTTGCCCGCGCTGCGGTCGCCGTTCACCCCGTAAGGGTAGGCGCCGTGATGAAGTGCCCAGCCGTTGCCGCCGTCTTCATCGTATTTGTCGGGGTAGTACTGTCTGATCAGAGCGTCGGCGTTTGCCTTCGCCTTTTCCATATAGGCGGCATTATAATCTATGTAGCTCTCAAAAGTCTCGGCGAGGTTCGTCGAAAATGCCGGCCAGTAGTTCATCTGCACATTGATGTTGTGCCAGTAGCCGCTCGACCACGGAGAGTAGTTGTAGCGGTTCCACGCGCCCTGAAGATGGGCGGGAAGCGCGCCTTTTCTCGACGAAGCGATCAGAAGGTATCTGCCGTACTGGAAATAGAGCGCCTCAAGATAGGTGCTTCCCTCTCCCGCCTTATAGTCGGCGAGGAGCGCGTCGGTCGTCTTCAGCATATCGTCCTCGGAGCAACCAAGGTTCAGAGTGACTCTGCCGAAGAGGTTCTGATAGTCGGCAAGGTGCGCCGCCTTCAGCGCCTCATAGCCTTCCTCATAGGACTTACCCGCGGTGCGGGAGGTGATGGCGTCAAGGTAGCCCTGTACCTTCGCGCGGGCGTCGTCCAGCGTAGTGGACTGCGTCGGCTTATTCGCCGTGTCCGCCGTGAAAATCTCGGAGGACAGCTCGTAGTCCGTGCCGAGCGTCAGAACGATATACGCATCGCTCGCGCCCTCGACGCGGATCGTACCGTCGACATCCTCATGGGTCGATCCGTCCGAATGTTTATGCGAGGTGGTCACCGTGCCGGCACTGACCGTGCCGGTGCCGTTCGTATAAACGCGGTAAAGCCCGACGAAATCGACGCCGTAGCACCCCATGGTGCCGGAAAGCTCGATCTCGCCGACGCCGTCCGTCACCGTAGCGGTCACGGTGCCCTCTTTCGAGGCGTTATTGTCTGTATCCTTGACAAAGGTGGAATCGTACGCCTTATCCTGCTCGTAAGGAATGGTCGGACGGAGGGTGAAGGAGAGCTTTCCGTCCTCCGAGGCACGGAGGCGGACCACAAGCACCTTATCGGGGTAGCTCGTGAAATACTCTCTCGTATAGGTCACGCCGCCGTAGGTGTATTCCACCGAAGAGAGCGCGGTGCGCAGATCCAGCGTGCGCTCATAGTCCGAAATCTCACTCTCGGCATGGCCGAAGTCGATGTAAGTCTCCGAGAAGGTATTCAGACCGCCGAGATTGTTCGTCCAGCTTCCGTACTGGTTGAAAAGCGTCTTGTCGGCGATCGTCAGCCGCTCGCTGTCGGTTCTGCCGAAGACATTGACGCCGAAATAGCCGTTGCCGAGCGGCAGGGACCATCTCTCCCAGTCGTCGTTGACATTCTGTGTGATTTTGCTCGGGGAGTTGCTCCCGTTGCAGTCCGAAATGTCCTCGAGCGCCGTGCCGACGCCGTGGGACGCCGGGCTGTCATAGCGAAGTTTCAATGGCATGTCGTCCTCCGAAATAGGATCGCGATACACCGCGGCGGCAGAGACGAGCGTCGGTGCGAGTGTCGCGAAAGATCCTGCCAGCATAAGAGCTGCAAGCGCGCCGGCAAGTATCCTTTTTCCGAATCCTTTCTTCTGTTTCATATTTTACCTTTCTTCCCCCATAGGGGACGCAAGATTTACGGGATTTTCCCCGTCTACTCTTGATTTTAGCAGAATGGTGTGATAAAATAAATGTAAAAGCGTGCCTTTTTAGTGTAAAATCGTTTCATTGGAGGTGCCTATGGCAGAAATTCCGAAGCAACCGGCGGCAAGCCGGGAAGAAATCGAAGACGACATTGTCACCCTATACCGCACCGACTGGATCTTCGGGGTCAATCACCGGATCGCAAAGGCGTATGTCGAGCCGAAGGCGAACCTCGGCTATCACGCGCACACCTTCTACGAGATCAACTTCATTCTCTCGGGCGAGGGCACGCACTACATGGGGGACAGGGTCATTCCCGCGACGCGGGGCGATGTCTTCATCATTCCGCCGAACCATCGCCACGCCTACCGCGGCGTGCAGTCGGAGTTCTATATCTACAATCTGATTTTTCACCCGCGCTTTTTCGAGATGTATCTGCCGAGCCTCCGACCCCTGCCGGGATTCCTCAGTCTCTTCGAGGTCGAGCCGCTGATGCGGGCGACGGGCGGGTTCTTCTATCATATTCTTCTGAAGGACGAGACGCTCGCGGAAATCACATCACGCCTTGATGCCCTGCATGCTCTCGACCAACAGTACGAATCCTCTGCCCTGATCGCCGCATGCGAATGTATGACGATCATCGCGATCCTCTGCGAAGAGTATGAGCGTACCCGCGCGGCGGAATATAAGGACGACGCGTTCTTTTCGCAGAGCCTGACGATGATCTTTGAGCACCTCGCCGAGCCGCTCACGATCGAGGCACTGGCGGAGGCGGCGCACCTCTCGCGCTCTTCCTTCCTCCGCAAATTCAGTCAGACCATCGGCATGTCCCCGCACCGCTTTATTCAGAAGGAACGGATCAAGAGCGCGGGACAGCTCCTGCGGAATACCGGCATGACCGTCGCGCGGGTCGCGGAGGAGGTCGGCTTTTACGATGTCTCGCATTTCGTCCGCGCTTTCACCGCCGCTGTCGGATACTCTCCGACCGAATACCGCAAAATCGAGTTGGAAAAAGCCGCCGAAAATAAAAGCGTCGGAAACGATTATCTCTACCGTTACCGGTTTTTGCCGTAAGTCGGAAAAATATATCGAATGAAGAAGTTATCGAATGAAGAATTATGAATTAAGAATTCAGAATTACTTTTATTTGGGAGATGATTTTCTTTCGCCGAAGGCGGATTTCACCTCTATAATAACAGAGACAAACAGAGAAGTCAAGCGACCGCTTATAGCCTGATTCTTCATTCTGAATTCTGAATTCTTAATTACTGAAACCGGCCCTTCCGACGGCATGTCGGAAGGGCCGGTTTCAATAAAGATATTCGTACTTCCCGCCGGGGATAAACTCACGGATCAGGGAGGTCTCGGGTACGAGGGTATCGGAGATCGGCGTGATCTTTGCCATTGCGGCGGCGATCTTTTGCATATAGGGGTCGGAGAGCGACTCCTCCGTCATCACCCGCTCGGCAAAGGGGCGCATGACGCCCGGCTCAAAGGTGTGGAAGGTATCGAAATACAGCTCCGCGTTTCCTTTGTAAGGATAGAGATACGCGTCCTCCCCGGCGAGCACCTGCCGCCAGAGGGTGAGGGTATGTTCCGCCGTGGCGCCGCGATAAAGAGAATCGCGCACAAGGCGACGGACAAAACGCATATTCCGTCCCGAGAACAGGCGTTCGCCTGCCGAATTGACAAGATTTGTTGACACGCTGACGAAAATACGAAGCAGCGCGTCGGTGGAAAGGTCGCCCGTGATCTGCGGGTTCAGGGCATGAAGCCCCTCGATAATCACGCACCCGTCGGTCAGGGCGGGATACTCCGTCATGCCGGTGCGGGCAGAGCATTTGAAATCATACTTCGGCACCGAGAAGGGTCTTGCGGCAAGGATATTTCCGAGCGTCTCTCTGACGGCGTCAAGGTCGAGCGCCTCGGCGCACTCCATATTCCGGCTCCCGTCGGCAAAGCGGGGATAGCGCGGATCGGCACTGTCAAGATAGAAGTCGTCGAGCGAGACGACAAGTCCTGCGTGCCCCGCCTCACGGATCGCGTCGGCAAGCAGGTTCGCCGTCGTGGTCTTCCCCGCGCCGGAGGGTCCGGCAAGCAGGACGGCGCGCGCCTCTCTTGTCACGACCTCGCGGGCGGCACCCGCGATCTTCGCGTGATATTCTCTCTCCGCCGCCTCTACCGTGCGGGCGGGCGAGGCGGCAAGGGCGTTGAGCGTTTCCAGTGTGATCTCGGGCATGAAAATCTCCTCTTTCTCTTAATAACCGCTGATCGGGAGATCCTCATTGTCCTCCCCGCGCTCAATGGCGCGGATCTCGACGACATACGAGCGCCCCGGCGCGACATTCACCGTCACGCGCTCTCCGACCTGCCGTCCCATGACGGCACTGCCGAGCGGCGACTCCTTGCTGACAAAGCCGTGCAGGGCGTCCTGACGGAGCGTGGTGACAAGCTGGATCTTCTTCTCTTCTCCGCGCGCCTCGTTGTAGATCGTGACATAGTCGAACAGTCCCGCGCGGTTCTCTTTCTTCTCTACTTCAATGATATGCGCCGTGCGGATCATGTTGTCAAGATAGCGGATCCGTCCTTCGTTTCTGCGCTTTTCACGCTTCGCTTCCTTGTATTCGGCATTCTCGCTGAGGTCGCCGAACTCGCGCGTGCGCTTCATCTCCGCGAGCAGCTGGGGACCGAGCACCGAGGTGCGGTAGTCGATCTCCTCCTGCATTTTTTTAATATCTACTTCGGTCAATTCATCATACATTTTGCGATCTCCGAAGGGATTCTATGCGTTTTATGTAGGTTTTGCAAAGAATCCTTTGCATTTTCAAGAATTATTTCTTCAGTCCGTTTACAATATCGCGTGTGTCTCTCGCGATGACAAGCTCTTCGTTCGTCGGAATGACATAGACCTTCAGCGTCGAGTCGGGGGTCGAAATCTCGATCTCCTGACCGCGGGTGTTGTTCTTCTCGGGGTCGATCTTCACGCCGAGGAAAGCGAGCTTCTCTCCAACGGCGGCGCGGTACTTGGGGTTGTTCTCACCGATACCGCCGGTGAAGACGATCGCATCGGCGCCGCCCATCGCAGCGATATAGCCGCCGACGAGCTTCGTCAGCTGATGGCAGTACATCTTCTCGACGAGCTGACATCTCGCGTTGCCCTCCTTCGAGCCGCGCTCGATCTGCTGGTTGTCACTGCTGATACCCGAGACGCCGAGCATACCCGACTTCTTATTAAGCATCTTGTCGATCTCGTCGGCGGTCGTAAGCTCACCCTTGCGCATAAGATAAGGAATGATCGCGGGGTCAATGTTACCCGAGCGAGTACCCATCATAATGCCCTCAAGCGGAGTGACGCCCATCGAGGTATCGTAGCACTTACCGCCCTTGACGGCGCTGACCGACGCCCCGTTGCCGAGGTGGCAGGTCACGACATTGACTTCCTCGGGCTTCTTTCCCATCAGCTCGGCACAGCGTGCGGAGACATAGCGGTGCGAGGTGCCGTGGAAGCCGTAGCGGCGGATCTTATACTTTTCGTAATACTCATAGGGAAGTGCGTACATATAGACATAATCGGGCATCGTCTGATGGAAGCCGGTATCGAAGACGGCGACCTGCGGCACCTTCATGATCTTCTCGCACTCCACGATGCCCTTGAGGTTCGCGGGGTTGTGAAGAGGTCCGAGATCCTTGCACTCGTCGATGATCTTCTTCACCTCTTCGGTGACGAGCACCGAGCCGGAGAGCTTCTCTCCGCCGTGCAGGACGCGGTGTCCGACCGCGCCGATCTCATCGACCGACGAGATGACGCCGTGCGTCTTGTCGACAAGGGTCTCGAGCACGAATTTCAGCGCTTCCGCATGGGTCGGGAAACTGACCTCGGGCTTATAGTCTTCTCTGCCCGGCACCTTCAGCTTGAACTTCGAGATTCCGCCGATCTCCTCGCAGATTCCTTTGGCAATCACCTCTTCGTTTTCCATGTCGATGAGCTGGAATTTGAGGGACGAACTGCCGGCATTGATTACAAGAATTTTCATACATCTGTCCTCACTCTATGTTATAATTTTGATTCCGGTGAAAGGGTGGCGTCACATCGCGTAGCAAAGGGAGGGGACGCCGAAGATCACAATATACAGCACCGCGACGGCAATGCCGACGAGCGCCCCGAAAAAGACCTGCAGGGGGCTGTGCCCGACGAGAGTCTTGAGCTTTTCTTCCTGCTCGATCTTGTCCTTGGTTTTCAGCAGCTTGTTGATGGTATCGAAAAGAAGAAGAATAGAGGTCGCCTGCTTCCCTGTCTCGCGGCGCACGCCCTTGGCATCGTGCATGACGATGATCGCGAGGATCATCGCGACAGCGAACAGCGGACGGTCAAACCCCGTCGTATACCCCACCATCGTGGCAAGAGACATCACCGTCGCGGAATGTCCGCTCGGCATGCCGCCGTCACCGAAGAGACGGGAGATGTGCGGGCGCTTGTCCACGCCCCAGCTGATGAAGAACTTGATCGTCTGCGCCGTACAGAACGCGGCGATCGCCGCCCAGAGAAGGTGGTTGTGGAAAAAATCGTAGAAAATGTTCATATCACTCCTTGCCGGTATCGGCATCAGGCGGCGCTTTCGGCTGCCTTTTTCTTGAGTTTTCCGATCTTAC
This sequence comes from uncultured Clostridia bacterium, assembly GCA_937892405.1. Taxonomy (GTDB): domain Bacteria; phylum Bacillota; class Clostridia; order Oscillospirales; family CAG-272; genus UBA1740. Next base: position 22,029 of record CALAFS010000116.1, on the reverse strand, counting down.
GGAAGTAGAACGGAATATAGACGAGAATGGTCAGTGCCCATGAGATCGGGTAGATGATATACAGCATCTCGGGGGTGTGGTAATCGGGGATCGCGACGACCGTCTTGAGCCAGAGGATACGGATCACGCAGTTTCCGAACAGAGAGATCAGCATGGCGAGAGTCGACTCTCCGAGACCTCTCATCGAGTTGCCGAACACGTCCATGATCCCGCAGAGGAAATAGGTGGTTGCGATAATCTCGATACGCAGGCAGGCATAGGCGATGACGGTAGGGTCGCGGGACATCATGCCCGCGATAGGCTCGGAAAGGAGAAGTGCGCCGCCGCCGACCAGAAGTCCGATGCCGACCGCAATCACCATCGACCAGCGCACCGCACTGCGCACGCGGTCGATCTTTCCCGCACCGAGGTTCTGGCTCACGACCGAGAGGGAGGCGAGCGCCACCGCGTACATAGTGGTATAAATGAAGCCGTCAATCTGACTTCCGATCGTATTGCCCGCGATCGCGAGCTTTCCGAAGGAGTTGATGGTCGACTGGATCAATACATTGGAAATACTGAAAATACAGCCCTGAAGTCCCGCGGGGACACCGATCTTCATCATGGTGAGGAACTCGGCGCCGTCGACGCGCAGATACTGCTTTTCCAAGCGGGCATATCCTGTCTCGCGCACCATCGCGATGATGGCGAGGATCGCGGAGATGAGCTGTGCGCCGACCGTCGCGATCGCGACGCCCTCCACATCGAGCCCGAGCACGACGATGGAGAACACATCGAGCAGGATATTGGCGACACCGCCGATGACAAGATAGATGAGGGGACGCACCGTATCCCCGATCGCGCGGAGAATGGATGCCGCGAAGTTATAGAGCATGATGATCGGCATACCAAGAAAGTAGATGCGCATGTACTTTGTCGCAAGATCAATAACCTCCGGGTCGCAGTCCATCCATTCGAGGAAGACGCGGGAACCGAACCAACCGATCGCGGCAAGCAGGGTGCCAAAGGCAACCGAGATCACGACCGAGGTGCCGACGGCGCGACGCGCATGCTCGGGATCCTTCTGCCCCACATAGCGGGCGACAAGAACATTCGCACCCGTCGAAATGCCGACAAAGAGGCTGACGATCAGGTTGACGAGCGCACCCGTCGAGCCGACGCCTGCGACCGCCTCGTCGCTGACGAACATGCCGAGCGTCGCGACATCGACCGCGTTGAAGAGCAGCTGAAGGACATTCGTCGCGATCAGCGGCAGAGAAAACAGAATGATCTTTTTGAAAATCGAACCCTCGGTGAGGTCCATTCCTTTTGTCTTCTTCATGGTGAAAATTCCTTTTTGAAAGAAGTTGTCTCCGCCTTGTCAGAGCGCCTGTTTTGTGCCGGACTTTTTGGCTTTTTTCTTTGCTTTTCTTTGTGTCAGAGTCTCGATCAGAGAGATTTTCTTATCGGTCAGGGTGAGCACCCACGCTTCCCTTGTCTTCGGGATCCGCGTGATGTTCAGAGGCCACATGTGGGAGAAGATCATCGCCGCCTCGATATCGGAAATCCCGAACATCGTCTTCGCGTTTTCCATCGCGCGCTTCGCATGACGATAGCCGTGAAAATGATGGGAGCCGTCGCCCGAGGTATGCCAGTCGTAAAGATAAAAATCATGCAAAAACGCGGCACGCACAAGAGACGGAAGATCCAGACAGCGCTTCGGGTGCCGCTTCGCATACAGAAAGCATGCCTCAGCGACCGACAGGCAGTGGTCGTAGGTCGTGACGCTCCCGTGCTGAATGTAAGTCTTCATCTCCTCGACCTTCGGGTGTGCGAGAAGGGGGGCAAGGATCGAAAGGAACTGCGCCTCCTCTTCCGGTTTCAACATCGGCGTCACCTCCTTTTTTGCGCTGTGATTCATTATACCACGCGCGCCCGAAAAAGTCAATATCAAACGCCGCGTTTCGGCACGGTTTCTTTTTCCTCTTCGGAAGAGATCCGCGCAGGAGGTAAAAATTCTTTTTTTCTACAAACATTGACAAATAACTCTTGTCGGAGTATAATAGAGGCGGTACCCGAGAAAACACCGCGGAGAGAGAAGAAAGGTTATGACAGAAAAATCAAAATCCGAGATCAAAGAAGATGCCGCTCTGTACGAGGCGGGAATTCCCATCGCCGTATGCGATGTCTGCGGTTATGTAAATAAAGGTATACGAAACCAGTGCAGACAATGCTCCAACTACCTGGATTCTTCACTGTTTCATATTTACAAGGAGGACAAAAAGCAATGACATCCTTCAGTCCCGAAGAAAATGCGGCAATCGAAAAAAGAACCGCCGCGATCCTGAAAGGCGACATGCCGATCCACTCCCTTGACCTACAATCGGAGCTGAACCGTGCCGCCGTCCTTTCCGCCCTCTTACAATGTCAGAGACTGGCGGAAAGTCTCAATGCCCAAAATAAAAACGAGGAGGAGATCCTCGTCCGGTTTATCTGGAAATCCTATCCCAACTTTTTCTTTCTCACCGAGAACCAGTACACCAACGAAACGGTAAAAGCATATCTTTACGACAGATTCTCCGCCGACTACAAGAAAAAACCGACGCAAACGGTGCAAATGACCAAAAGTCTCGGCGGCGACATTGTTTTTCTCAACCGGTACGAAAGCGCGGAAGACGAAGTCATCACTTACTTTGAAGACAACATCCGAATGCCCGTCCACCTGAAAGCCGTCGTGCAAGCCCGCTTCCGACTGACCGATCCTCTGAAATTCATTCGGAAAACCGACATTGATCTGCATGTTCTCGATCTTGGATTTCTGACGGACTTTCTCAATACCGTAACAGCGACCCATGCGAGAGCGGCTGTGTGCGAAACCATTGAAAAATATCATCCCGATTACTTCGGTCTGATGAAATTCTATCCGCAGATGGACTCGATCTTCTCCGCGGGCATCGAAAAAGAGCTGGAGCCTTACGGCATCGTGCCGGACAGCATTACCTTCAAAAATCTGTCCGCCACCGACGACTCGCAGACAAAATTCGAGGAAGCCTACTTTATCCTGTCAAAAAAGAAGCTGATGGACGAGGCTTCCCTCTCCTATCAGGAAGAGTCTTTGAAACTGTTTGAGAAAAAGGCGGAAATCGTAAGCAAATACCCGCAGGTCGAAGACACATTGACCGAAGCGGAAAAAGACAATGCGCTTTCCAGATACCTTAAGAAAAACGGAATTCCCGAAAACGCGGAGGACGAACTGACGCGCGAAAAGCTCCGCACACGCGCCGTAAGCGGATTCGGTGATAAGGTGGAAAGACCGAAGGCGAACGAAATCGCGCCGCCTCCGCAGACACATCCTTTCAGAGTGTGGCTGGCGCTTACCCTTATCGGCGCTTTCATCTGTTTTGTCACCGCTATCGCCGGTGCGCCGACCGCCGCCCTGTTTATGGCGTCGGCTCTCACCCTGATTTCGGGACTGATCTATGCGCTGAAGGGAAATTCGTGGAAAAAGCTCAAAACGAAAGCCGTGACGGACAGCACCCGTTCCCCCGCGGCGCCGACGAGCGCACCCACCGGATCCGCAAATGAAAATCAAGGAGACAATAGCGATGGAAACAACGGATAATAAAGTCACTCCGATACCGAAAAAAATAAACACCCCGGCTCTGATCCTGACTCTGGTGCTCTCCCTCGCTTTTCTGATCGCGGGCATCGTCCGTGTGGCTGCCGCAGGCGCGCCACAAAAGTTGTCTGTGGGAAGAAACACCGTCACCCTCGGTCCGAAGGACACCGAATTCACCTTTACGCCTGCGAGGAGCGACACCTATACCTTTACGACCTTCGGTAATTATGATACCACCGCCACGCTTTACAGAAACAAAACCGCGCTCTTTTACGACGATGACAGCGGAATCGATCTCAATTTTTCCATTACCCTCCGCTGCACCGGCGGCGAGACTTATACCCTGAAAATTCACAGCAAATATGCCTGTACGGTAGAGCTCACCGTCTTCACCGAAGAGAAACGCTATTTCGGGTGAGCTTTCCGTCCCTCAAAACCATCGGCACTCCGGTTCCGATGGTTTTTCATTTTCTCCCCGTATTTACCGGTGAAGCCGTCACGGAAGTGATATTGCGAAAAACCATGCGCTTTTTCCGTCCGACGATTGACGTGGGGGGCGATGTGTGATATAATGAGAAACAAAAGAGAAATTTCCGGAAAAGGGGGTGAGCGGTATGCGGTACGACAAGGACGGGGACCTTCTCTCGATGGGCATGCGCGAGTTCGTGACGCGGGCGCGGCGCGGAATCTCCGAGGCACTCCCCTTTGAAGAGGACGAGCCGGAGATGCGGGACGGGACGCCGAAGGCGGCGTTTCTCGAAGGTTATGCGCCCGTGCCGGGAGAATACCGCTTTTCCCTCGGGGGACACGGTGCCGTCGTGCACACCGTCATCGACAAGGTCGGAGAGGGTGGGCTCTTCTTCGCCGTCCCCTGCGATGCGACCCCCTCTCACCCGGGGCGGGAGCTTGTCGCCGAGGCGCGCGGAGAGGCGTATATTGCGGCGCTCTCCTATCTCGCGGTGCATGCGGCACCGTCCCTCTCCCTCACCTTTCTTTATTTCCGCCCGGCAACCGGAGAGACCCACGAGACGGTCGAGACGGTCACGAAAAAAAAGCTCGACACCTTCTTTGAAAAATGCCGCATCGCACTCGAAACCTACGCCGTCCCCGAGATCGAACGGGTGACGGTGCGTCTTTCCTCCTTCGCCGCCCTCCGCTTCCCGTACCGGAAGCCGCGGGAGGGACAGGAGGAATTCATTCACGCGGTGTACCGCACGGTAAAGCGCGGGGGCAGACTCTTCGCCGAAGCACCGACGGGAACGGGCAAGACCGTCTCCGCCCTTTATCCCGCTCTGCGCGCGATGGCGGCGGGCGGCTGCGACAAGGTCTTTTACTTCACACCGAAGCGCACGACGGCAAAGGCGGCGGAGGACTGCCTGTGCGACCTTTCGCACGCGGGCGCCGTGCTCACCGCCGTGACTCTCACGGCAAAAGAGCACATCTGCGAGCGGCACACGGTCTGCCGCACGGGACGCGCCGCCTGTCCCCTCGCGAAGGTGAATAAGCTCGCCGACGCCGCCCTCGCCCTTTATAAAGAGGGGCTTGTCGTCGTGGGCATGGCAGAGCTTCGCCGCGTGGGCGAGGCGTTCGGCGTCTGCCCCTACGAGCTGGCGCTCACCTATGCGGAGCTCGCCGATGTCGTGATCCTCGATTTCAACTATCTTTTCGACCCGTTCGTGTATCTGAAACGCTTTTTCACCGACGGCGGGAACTACGCTTTTCTCATCGACGAGGCGCACAACCTGCCCGAGCGCGCCGCCGCCATGTACTCGGCGGAGATCTCGGAAGAGGAGATCGCCGGGGCGTCCCTTCCGCTCGGAGAGCACGCGGCACTCCGCCACGCAACGAAGGAAGCTGCGGAAGCCTTCCGTGCGACGCTCTTCCCGATTCTCGCCTCCGAACTCCGGGAGGACAAGGACGGCGAAAAGGTGGGCGCCACCCACACAAGAGAGCTGCCCGCACGGATCTATTCCCTCTTCGACGCGCTCGCCTCCGCGACCGAAAAAGAAATTTTCATCACCCTTTCCTCAAAGGAAGAGGGCAAAGAAGAAAAGCTCGCGGCACTGCGGAGCTATTATGCGGCGATTCGCCGCTTTCATAAAATTCTCTCGTATTTTGACGACCGATACGAAGCGTTTTATTTTTATGACGGGGGGCGCCTTACGCTCAAGCTCTTCTGCGTCGACACGGGGCGGGTGATCTCCGACCGTCTCGACCTCGGGCGTTCTGCCGTCTTCTTCTCGGGCACGCTCTCCCCGCTTCCCTACTTCCGCGCCATGCTGGGCGCGGACGGATCGGACGAGACGCTGACGCTCCCCTCGCCCTTCGATCGCGGACAGCTCTCGGTGGCGATCATGGACAAGATCGGCACCCGCCTCTCGGAAAGAGAGCGCACCCTGCCCGCCGTGTTGCGCGTGATTGCCGCGACCGTATCGGCAAAAAGAGGAAACTATATTGTCTTTACCCCCTCCTTTGCCTACAACGCGATGCTCGCCGCCGCCTTCCGCGCGAAATATCCGAAGATCCGCGTGCTGGAGCAGACGCGGGGCGCGACGGAAGAGGACACCGACGCCTTTTTCAAAGCCTTCCGCGATCCCGATCCCTCCTACCTTGTCGCCTTCTGTGTGACGGGCGGCGTCTATTCCGAGGGCATCGACCTCGCGGGGGATTCCCTGATCGGTACTGTCATCGTGGGCACCGGCATGCCCGCCGTTTCCTTTGAGCGGGAGTCGATGTGCGCCTATTTTGACGAAAAATACGAGGCGGGCAAAGCCTATGCCTATGTCTATCCGGGCATGAACCGCGTTCTCCAAGCGGGCGGACGCGTGATCCGCCGCGAAGAGGATCGCGGCGTCATCGTTCTGATCGACGACCGCTTCTCCGATCCGCTCTACAAAAAAAGCATCCCCGCCCTCTGGCGCGGTCTGAAATTCGTCGGCGACGCCAAAGGGTTAAAGATGCTTCTCGATAAATTCTGGTCGGAAAACAAGAATAATTGACTATAATTATTTGCATTTCCGAGGCAAAAAACTCCAAATAGATACAATTCTTAATTCATAATTCTGAATTCTGCATTTTCTAAGTTCCGAATTCAGCCTCTCCCCTTCCTTTCCGCACGCTTTTTCTTCAGCGGAAGAAGAAACCCCGTCTCTTTGTCAAAGCGCAGGACTTTTTCCGTTTTCGAGAGTACCCTTCCGCGAAAAGAAAGGGTGCAGGTAACAGAGAGAATCAAAGCGTTCTCTTCTTCTCCGAAAGTGCGGGTAAAGGTGAGAATCTGCGGGCGGGCGGTAAAACGCTTTTTCGGGTTTTCGTCCGCGAGATACGCCTCTCTGAGGGCGGGGACGCGCACCCGCTCGGCGAAGGCGATCACCTCTTTTTCCGCCGCGGCGCAAAAGGCGTCAAGCCGTCGGTCGGCGCGGGGCGTGGCAAGGGGCGGGATCGGCTCTTCCGAACACCGCAAAAGGAGGAGAGCGACGCCCTCCTCGCGATATACCTTTTCCGTTACTTCTCTCTTTTCTCCGGACATAAAACGCCCCCGTCCCTTTTGATACACTCTATGAGGGACGGGGGATTTTTATGCTTTTCACATGTGTCCGCGGCGGCGTGGCGCGGTAAAAATCAAAGGCGGCGCAAAAATTCTTTCAGCAGTGCGTGCGAGCGCTCCGCGGCTTTTGCAAGGAAGGTGGGATAATCCATATGGGAGGAGCCGTCCGCACTGTCAGAGATAGCGCGGAGAATGACGGCGGGCGTGCCGTTCAGATAAGCGACATGCGAGATTGCCGCGCCCTCCATATCACACGCGATCGCACCGAACAGGGAGACGATCCGTCCCTTTTCCTCCGCCGAGGCGACAAAGCGGTCACCCGATGCGATCGTACCGACCTCGGCGTGATAGCCGAGCGTCTCTGCCGCACGGGACATGCCGGCGACGGCGTCCGTATCGGAGGGCAGATAGACGATATCAATGCCTGAGAGAAGTCCCGGCGGGTCGCCGAGCGGCGTCGTATCCATGTCGTGCTCTACCGCACGGTCGGCGATCGCGATGTCGGTGACCGACAGCTTCTCCGAGAGAGAGCCGCCGACGCCCGTATTGATAAGCAGGGTCGGCGCATAGCGGAGGATCATCGCCTCGGCGGCGGTCGCCGCCGCGACCTTTCCGATCCCGGAGCGGACAATGACAACCTCTTTCCCCTCCAAGATTCCCGAGGTGAAGAGACTGCCCGAGAGTGTCTCGGTCTTCTTCTCCGAAAGTCCGAAGATCAGGGCGTCGACCTCTGACGCCATGGCACCGATGATTCCGATCATGTGTTTTTCTTCCTTATTCTCTGTGTTTTTCGTGAGTGAGTAAGGCGCCTTCGCCTGTTTTTTACGATCTAATTGCAAATAATTGTTTGCTTATATGATAAAATCACCGACGATTTCCGTGCCGGCAAGGTCGGCGATCGTAATGTTGCCGAAATAATCCCTTGTCATTTTTTCATACCCTTTCCACATGGGGAGCGTCTTGCAATACGCGGCACGCGGACAGGGCGCCGCCCCGCAGGCAAGGCAGGAAACGGGAGCAAGATCCCCTTCCGCAAGGAGGAGAACATCGAGCACCGTAATCGCGGCGGGATCGCGTGCGAGGCGGTGACCGCCGCCTTTGCCGTGCACCCCTTCGATAAATCCGCCGCCCGTCAGGGTAGGTAAGATCTTCTCGATATACTTTAAGGAAATATCCTGTCTTGCGGCAACCTCCCGCATCGGGACATAACCGCCCGGATGCTCGGCGAGGTCGATCAGAACGCGGAGGGCATATCTGCCTCTGGTGGAAATCATACGCTTCCCTCCCCGTACTCTTCCGCACCGTCGCGAAGAATCACGCCGCCGCCGAGCACGATGTCCCCGTCATAGAGAACCACCGCCTGCCCGGGGGTGATCGCCCGCTGCGGCTCGTCGAAAAGAAGGGCGATCCGCCCATCGGGCAGAGGTGTTACCGTGACCGGCTCCTCCGGCTTACGATAGCGGATCTTCGCCCGACATCGGAAGGGGGCGGTCGGCGTCTCACCGGAAATCCAGTTGACCTCTCCCGCCACGGCGTCGCGGCGGAAAAGTTCCTCTTCTCTGCCGAGGACAACGGTGTTGCTCTCGGGGCGGATCTCGGTGACATACATTTTCTCGGGGAACGGGAGTCCGAGTCCCTTATGCTGTCCGACGGTATAATGAATGATTCCCTTATGCCGTCCGAGCACATGTCCTTCCCTGTCGACATAATCGCCGGGGGTCGAAGGTTTTCCCGTATGCAGTTCGATGATCTTAGCATAATCCCCGTCGGGGACAAAGCAGATGTCCTGGCTGTCGGGCTTGTCTGCGTTGACAAGTCCTCCGTCCGTGGCGATCTTGCGCGTCTCGGTCTTGCTCGTGATCTCCCCGAGGGGGAAGAGCGTGCGGGCGAGCTGTGCCTGCGTCATGGCATAGAGCACATAGCTCTGATCCTTCTTCGGATCGAGCGCTTTCTTCAGAACATATTTCCCGCCCTCAAAGCTCACGCGGGCATAATGCCCCGTCGCGATATGATCGCACCCGAGCACCGTCGCGCGGTCGAAGAGCTTTTCAAACTTCATGTACCGGTTGCAGTCGATGCAGGGGTTCGGCGTGATGCCGCACGCATAACAGCGGATAAACTTATCAATGATCTTCTCGCCGAAGTCATCCGAGAAGTTGAAGACATAGTAGGGCATGCCGAGGCGGTTCGCCACGGCGCGTGCGTCTTCCACATCGTCGAGCGAACAGCAGGTATGCGCCGCGGGAATCCCGGCGTCCTCATTGTGATAGAGCTTCATCGTACAGCCGACACATTCGTGTCCCGCCTCGGTAAGAAGCTTGGCGGCGACGGCGGAATCCACCCCGCCGCTCATCGCGACAAGAACCTTCATTCCTTGTTTCCTTTACTTTGGTTGATGATGGTATGAATCTTTGTTTTCTACCGGGATTCCGCTTTTTCTTCTCCGATCCCCCGCTTTATTTGGAGAACATCGGGGAGGAGAGATAGCGGTCGCCCGTGTCGGGGAAGAGGACGACAATCGTCTTCCCTGCGTTCTCTTCTCTCTTCGCAAGCTCGATCGCCGCGTGCAGCGCCGCGCCCGAGGAGATACCGACGAGTACGCCCTCCCGTCTGCCGACAAGGCGTCCGCCCTCAAAGGCGTCCTCGTCCGACACCGGCAGGATCTCGTCATAGACCTTGGTATCAAGGACATCGGGGACAAAGCCCGCGCCGATGCCCTGAATCTTATGTGCTCCGGCGACACCGGTCGAGAGCACCGCGGAGCTCTTCGGCTCGACGGCGACGACACGGATCTTCGGATTCTTCGACTTCAGATAATGACCGACGCCCGTCACCGTACCGCCGGTGCCGACGCCCGCGACGAAAATGTCGACCTTCCCGTCCGTATCTTCATAAATCTCGGGGCCCGTGTGCTCTTCGTGCGCCTTGGGGTTCGCGGGATTGACAAACTGACCGGGAATCATGGCGTGCGGGATCTCGCGGGCGAGCTCTTCCGCCTTTGCGATCGCGCCCTTCATGCCCTTCGCCCCTTCGGTGAGGACAAGCTCGGCGCCGTATGCCTTCATGAGCTGACGGCGCTCGACCGACATGGTCTCGGGCATGACGATGATGATCCGATACCCTCTCGCGGCGGCGACCGACGCAAGTCCGATGCCGGTATTGCCCGAGGTCGGCTCGATGATGACCGACTCGGGGGTGAGAACGCCCCGCTTCTCGGCATCGTCGATCATCGCAAGGGCGACACGGTCCTTGACCGACCCTGCGGGATTGAAATATTCCAGCTTGGCGAGGATCTTCGCCTTCAGGTCAAACTCTTTTTCGATATGCGTCAGCTCAAGGAGCGGCGTATGCCCGATCAACTGATCGGCAGATGTATAAATATGAGACATGATACGAACCTCCGTTTTCTTGGCAGTTTATTTACCTACCAACATAGTATATTGGTATTATAATTCAAAGGATCGCATTTGTCAATAGGTTTTTCCGAAAATTCCGAAAATTTCCGACAAAGCCCGCATGGGCGGAGCTTCCGGCTCAATAGCCGTATCTTTTCCGTTTCCCGAGGAGGAGCGCCCCCGTGACGATCACCGAGAGGAACTCCGCCGCCACGATGGAGAACCAGATGCCGTCCAGCTCGAACAGAAGCGGGAAAAGGAGCACCGCCGCCACCTGAAAGACCAGCGTACGGAGAAAGGAGATCAGAGCGGAGGTCAACCCGTCGTTGAGCGCCGTGAAGAAGGAAGAGCCGAAAATATTGAATCCGGAAAGCAAAAAGGAGAAGGAGAAGACGGTGAACGCGTGCGAGGTCATCGCAAGAAGCGCCTCGTCATATCCGACGAAAAGGCGGGAGAGCGGATAGGAGCAAAGTTCCCCGGCAGCGAACATCAAAAGGGCGACCCCGCCGACAAGGAAAAGACTCCGCCGCAGAATCCCGTGCAGCTCTTCTTTGTTCTCCGCGCCGAAATGATAGCCGACGACGGGCGCGGTACCGACCGCGTATCCGATAAAGATCGCCTGAAAAATCATAGAGACATACATCAGCACCCCGTAGGCGGCGACGCCGTCCTCTCCGGCGTACGCCATCAGCTGTGCATTATAGAGCATACCGACAAGGGACATCGAGATGTTGCTCATCAGCTCGGACGACCCGTTCGTGCACACCTTGCCGAGTGCGCGGAAGTCGGGGCGGCACCCGCCGAGCTTCAGCGTGCTGGAATTCTTTCTCGCAAAGTAGGCAAGAGGAATCACGCCGCCGACCGCCTGGCTGAGGGCGGTCGCGACGGCGGCACCCGTCACGCCGAGGGGGAACACCGCGACAAGCAGCGCGTCGAGCACCATGTTCGTCACGCCCGCCGCAACGGTAACGAAAAGTCCGAGCTTCGGCTTTCCTGCCGTGGCGAAAAGGCACTGGAACTCATATTGCAGAATATAAAACGGAAGGGCAAAAAGAATGATCCTGCCGTATACCACGCATGTGTCGAGCATCTCCCCCTCTGCGCCGAGCGCCGCCGCAAGCGGACGGATAAAGATCACGCCGATCACGGCAAGAAGAACGCCGACGGCAAGGGAGGTATAGACGATCAGGGAAAACAGATCGTTCGCCCGCTTTTCGTCTCCTTCGCCGAGTGTCTTCGCGATCAGGGCGCCGCCGCCCGTCCCGAACATAAAGCCGACGCAACCGAAGATCATCAGAAGGGGCATGATGAAGTTCACGGCGGCAAACGGTGTCTTCCCCGCGAAGTTCGAGACAAAGAAGCCGTCCACCACACCGTATACGGAGGTGAAAATCATCATAATAATAGAAGGCGCCGTAAAACGAAGCAGGCGCCGCGTATCGAAATGATCCGAAAGCCGGATCTCATTTGTTTTGCTCTTCATGGGAAATCCTCCTCCCCTTTTCCAAATCGGCAGCCGCGATATCCGGCAAGCCGATCTCCCGCGCCTCACGCGAAAGATCGGATAAAAATCTTTCGGTCAGAGTAAGGTAGCGTTCGACATCTTCTCTTTTCCACGCGGCAAAGACCGCGTTTTCCGCTGTCATCAACCGACCGGCAGTACGATCGGCGAATGCTTTTCCCGCCTCGGTCAGGAAAATTTTCTTTTCTTTCCCGTCTGCCGGCGAAAGGGTAAGGATTCCGTCCGCTTCCATACGGCGAAGTGCGGAATTCAGTGTCTGTTTCGGCATGCCCGTCGTATCGTACACCGTGCGAAGAAGACAACTGCCACCGCTCTCCTTCACGGTATAAAGAAGCATCAATACACTGTCTGCCACGCCGAGGCGGATTGCGATCGTGTGATAGAGATGGTCGATTTCTTCGACCAGATGATTATATCGGCAAAGATCGGGCAAAGTATTCAGCTTTTGAAGTTCTTCTTTACGTTTCATTTCCATAATGTATTCCTTTGCTTATATTTATTTACATTCGTATATTTTTTCTCAATACACAAGAAGATGATTCGGTTTTTCGGAAAGTCTCTTTCGCTTTTATTCAGCGTTTTCGGCTTCCGGGCTTTGCCTGTCCGTCTTCGCGTGGTACGCTTTATTATCTTTCACCTTATGCCGCCTTCGCGCCTGCGCAACTTGCCGAATTTTGATCCTGTCTGCTCATTCAGCGCCATGTCCTTCATGCCTTGCTTTTACATCGCCCTCGCCTTTTCTGATATTCTTCGTTACGTCTTGGTGTGAGTTTTTCTCAAACTGCGCTCGCGACCGACTCTGTTTTGGTTCTCTTATATCTTTCTATTCCATCTGCAATTGACCGACAGCTCTTCTATTATAGTACGAAATCGTACTATTGTCAAGAGAGAAAATGTCGATAAAAGAAAAAATTGCAAAAGAGTGAATTCCCAAAGTAAACTAAAACTACAAGCTAAAATATAAACATTCCCCGGCGTTCCCTCGTCATCCAGCCCAACGATCTCTTTTGTGCCTTGCTGCTTTCACATAATTTCCGCCAAAGCGGCGAGACCACTTACAATCTGCGTGTTCCGCCCCTGTGTTCTTGCACGGCACGAAACCGTCTGTTTTGGGAAAGCCCACCAAAAAAGCCAAGATAGTACGAAATCGTACTATTCTATAATAAACGAAAAAGCCTGTAATACAAAGCCGCACTATCATAAAGCAACCCAAAAAAGTCCGATGGTACGAAATCGTACTATTCAAAAAAGCTGTTCTCGATATGAAATCGTACGGCTTCAAAAAGCTGTTCCAACCAAAACTGCTTACTGAATCCACGTATTTTACACACATTCCTTATCCGTCGCGACGGAGACTTTTACATCCCGGTACCTGTCACGGAATTATATCGAGTGGCAAGCGCCGTTTGAATCAATACGATTGCGTATCACTGCGTTAACAAAACCATTTGCAAATATTTTGTTTTTATGTCAAGTGCCGGCAAACGCAACACTGAATTGTTTGCAATACAAAAATGAATTGACAGGCATGCGTGAAAAGCGGCGTTCTCTTTCTCTGCGACACATGCGATAACAGCATTCCGGTGCATAAGAGTACGATGCGTGCCTCCGGTGTGATGCAAAAAAAGATAACTGTATAAAGAAAAAGCAATGGTGTCTACCTCTTTTCAAATAAGATAGCAAACGGCATTCCTCTGCAACGCAAAAATGAAAAATATACAAAGCGGAAAGCATGTTTTTTCTCTTCCCGCGATTGACAAAAGGGCGGTTTTATGATACCATTATAGATAAGGAAGAATTTTTGCCGCCGCGCGGCGGCAGAGGAGAAAAAAGAATGAAAGAATATACGGAATTTGCCACGGCGAAAAGCTGTGAGCTTCTCGCGATTGACAGCCCGACGGGCTTTACCGCGGGTGCCGCCCGCTTTGTCAAAGAGGAATTCGAGGCACTCGGCTTCCCTGTCACGATGACCGAGAAAGGCGGCGTCCTCGTCGATCTCGGTGGTGATAATGCAAACAACGCTTTACTTCTTGAGGCACATGCCGACACGCTCGGTGGCATGGTCGCCGAGGTCAAGGGGAACGGCAGACTTCGCCTGACGCCTCTCGGCGGCATGCGCGCCGAGAACGGTGAATGCGAAAATGTGAGAGTCTACACCCGCATGGGAAATGTCTATGAAGGGACGCTCCAGCTCGTGAACGCGTCGGTGCATGTCAACGGCTCATACGCGGACACGAAACGATCCTTCGACACGACCGAGGTCGTGCTCGACGAGGACGCCGACACGGCGGAGAAAACCCGCGCGCTCGGCATCGAGGTCGGAGACATCGTCGCCTTCGATCCCCGCACACGCGTGACAGAGAGCGGATATATCAAGAGCCGCTTCCTCGACGACAAGCTCTCGGTCGGGATCCTCCTCGGTCTTGCAAAATATATCAAAGATACAGGCGCGCACCTCGCCCGCCGCACCTACCTTCATGTGACGGTGTACGAAGAGGTGGGACACGGCGGCGCCGCCTCCGTCCCCGCTGGCGTCACCGAGGCGATCAGCGTAGACATGGGCTGCGTCGGCGACGGACTTACCTGCACCGAGCGGCAGGTCTCGATCTGCGCGAAGGACTCGGGCGGCCCGTACAGCTATGAAGTCGTCGGCAAGCTGATCGACGCGGCAAAGCGCGAGGGTGCCGACTATGCGGTCGATGTCTACCCGCACTACGGCTCCGATGTCGAAGCGACGCTTGGCGGCGGGGCGGACATCCGCCACGGGCTGATCGGCGCGGGCGTGTACGCAAGTCACGGATATGAGCGCTCGCACAAAGAGGGCGTCGAAAACACGCTGAAGGTGCTGAAAGGGTATCTCGGTATCTGATGGAAGAGATTTTCCGGGACGAAAAAGAAACCTTCGCGCGCGAGGTAACGGCGCCTTTGCTCACATGGCTCTCGGAAAACGGGAAACCCCTCCCGTGGCGGAATTCCCCGACGCCCTATCATGTCTGGATCTCCGAGATCATGCTCCAGCAGACGCGCACCGCAGCGGTCATTCCCTATTATGAGCGGTTCCTCGCCGAGCTGCCCGACATCCCCGCCCTCGCGGCGGTGCCCGATGACAGGCTGATGAAGCTGTGGGAAGGGCTCGGCTACTACTCCCGCGCGAGAAATCTCAAGCGGGCGGCGATCTGCCTCACGGAAGAATACGGCGGCGCATTGCCGGGGGACGCCGCGCTCCTCCGCACGCTTCCCGGGATCGGCGCCTATACCGCCGGGGCGATCGCCTCGATCGCCTTCGGTCTTCCCGAGCCGGCGGTGGACGGAAATGTCCTGCGCGTGCTGATGCGCTACTACGCCTCGGACGCGGACATCTCCCTTGAAAAAACAAAGACGCGGGTCGCGGACTTTCTGCGCGCCCGTTACCCTTCGGGAAAAGACGCCGGGCACTTCACCGAGGCGCTGATGCAGCTCGGTGAAAATGTCTGTATTCCGAACGGCGAGGCGCTCTGCGCCTCCTGTCCGCTCGCAAAAAAATGCGCCGCACGGGCGGGACACATCGTCTCCCTCCTCCCTGCGAAATCCCCGAAAAAGCCGCGGCGGATCGAAGAGCGCACGGTCTTCCTCTGTTTTACGGAGGGGCGCTGTCTGATCCGACGCCGCCCGGAGCGCGGACTTCTCGCGGGACTGTACGAGTTCCCCTCTGTGCCGGGGCATCTCGATGAAAACGAAGCAAAAGCCGCCATGGAGGATCTCGGCATCGAAGCGCGCGATCTTCTGCCGATCGGTGAGGCGGTGCACATCTTCACCCATGTGGAATGGCATATGACAGGGTATCTTGCCGCCTGCGACAAGGTGCCGAAGGACTTTATCGCGGCGCGTCCCGACGAGCTGCGCGACGCCTACGCGATCCCGTCCGCCTTCCGCTATTTCACCGATTATATCAATAAAACAAAATAAAATGTAAATAATAGTTATTGCAACGGAGATTATTATGAGAGCTTACGAAAGACTTTTACGCTATGCGGCGGTATGGACGCCGAGCAATGAAGAAAGTGAGAGCACGCCGAGCAGTGCCTGCCAGTTCGACCTTGCCAATCTGCTCGTCGGGGAGCTTCACGCTCTCGGCGTCGCGGCTGAGGTCGATGAAAAATGCTATGTCTACGGAAAGATCCCCGCGACGCCGGGATACGAAGAAGTGCCGGTGCTCGGACTGATCGCCCACATGGACACGGTGTCCGACTTCTGCGCCCATGCGCCGGTCCCAACCCTGCACGAAAATTATGACGGCAAGGATCTCGTCCTCCGCGCGGCGGACGGGAGCGAGCGAACGATCCGCGTCGCGGACTTCCCCCACCTTGCGGGCATGAAGGGCAGAACCCTCATCGCCTCGGACGGCACGACCGTCCTCGGCGCGGACGACAAGGCGGGCGTCTCGGAGATCATGACCTTCGTCGAAGAGCTTCTCGCCTCGGGGCGCCCGCACGGCGGGATTGCCATCGGCTTTACCCCCGACGAGGAAATCGGACGGGGCGCCGATCACTTCGATGTCGAAAAGTTCGGTGCGGCGTATGCCTACACGGTAGACGGCGGACTGGAAGGCGAGATCGAATACGAAAACTTCAACGCCGCCTCCGCCGTCGTGAAAATCACCGGCTTCAATGTTCACCCCGGCTCGGCAAAAGGGATCATGAAGAACGCGGGCGCGATCGCCTGTGAGTTCCAGTCCCTGCTCCCCGTCGACGAGGTACCCGAGAAGACCGAGGGCTACGAAGGCTTCTTCCACCTGATTTCGGTCACGGGCGATGTCGCCGAGGCAAAGCTGACCTATATCATCCGCGATCACGACCGCGAAAAGTTCGAGGAAAAGAAGCGGAAGATCACCGAAGTCACCGAGCGCCTGAACCGCGAATGGGGCGAGGGCACCCTTACCCTCACGCTGAAGGACAGCTACTATAATATGAAAGAGAAGATCGAACCCGTGATCTTCCTCATCGACCTCGCGAAAGAGGCAACCCGCGCGGCGGGCGCCACCCCGGCGGTTTACCCGATCCGCGGCGGCACGGACGGCGGCGCCGCCTGCCACGGCCCGTGTGAACACGCAACTATTGAAGGCATGGACACCGTCGTCAAAATCCTTTCCATGCTCTCCGATCTCTTCGCAAACAAGTTCAAAAAGTAAATATTTCTTCACACATTCGGAGGAAACCTATGCAGAACCGATCCGTCGGTGTCCTGATGCCGATCTCCATGCTCCCCGGAAAATACGGGGAGGGTGCGTTCGGCGAGGACGCCTACCGCTTTGTCGATTTCCTTGTACGCGGCGGCTTTTCCGTATGGCAGGTGCTCCCCTTCTGCCTGCCGGACGACTGCCACTCCCCCTACAAATCGTATAGTTCTTTCAGTCTGAACCCGAACTTCATCGACCTTGACACCCTCGGAAGAAAGGGACTTCTGACCCCGGCGGAGTGTGCCTCGGCGGAGGAAAAGATATCCTACACCTGCGAGTTCTCCCGCCTTGACCGTGAGCGGCTCCCTCTGCTCTTCCTCGCGGCGTCCCGCGTCACCGACCGGGCGCCGATCGACGCCTTCCTCTCCTCGCACCCCGAGACGGCGGACTTCTGCCACTTTATGGCGCTCCGCGCGGCGAACGGCGACCGCCACCACACCCTTTGGAAAAACGATGTTCCCGACGAAACCACTCTGCGGGCGTGGGAATTCATCGAATACGAGGCATTCTGCGAATGGCAATCCCTCCGCTCCTATGCAAACGCGCAGGGCGTACGCATTGTCGGCGACCTGCCGATCTATGTCGCAGAGGACAGCGCCGATGTCTTCTTCGCTCCCGAAAACTTTCTCCTCGACGAAAAAGGACACCCGACCGAGGTCGCGGGCGTGCCGCCCGACTACTTCTCCGCCGACGGTCAGCTCTGGGGCAATCCGCTCTACGATTATAAAAAAATGAAGGAAGACGGCTTCGCCTTCTGGCGGCGGCGCATCTCCTTCATGTGCGAGCTGTTCGACGGGGTGCGGATCGACCACTTCCGCGGGATCGAATCCTACT
The DNA here is from genome assembly GCA_937892405.1 of uncultured Clostridia bacterium. Taxonomy (GTDB): domain Bacteria; phylum Bacillota; class Clostridia; order Oscillospirales; family CAG-272; genus UBA1740. The sequence goes on along the minus strand of CALAFS010000116.1, from coordinate 3,921 downwards.
TTGCCATTCCCTCGGACGCTGTGACCGCACGCGAAGGCGTGTGGCGCAAGGGGCCCGGCTTGGCGCTCGTGCGCGCGATCCGTGAGGCGGCGGGCGACGCCCTCCTGATCGCAGAGGATCTCGGCGAGATCACCCCCGCGGTGAAAAAACTGCTTGTCGCCTCGGGACTGCCCGGCATGCGGGTCTTCCAGTTCGGCTTTTTCGGTGATGAATCCCCGCACCTGCCGCACAACTATGAGAAAGACAGCGTCGCCTACACCGGCACGCATGACAACAACACCCTGCTCGGCTATCTCTTCGACCTCGACCCTGCGACCCGCCGTCATGTCTTCGACTATGTCGGTTATCCCGGGGAGGAGATCGGCGAGGCGATCGACTTTGTCTTCCGCACGATGTACGCCTCTCACGCAGGTCTTCTGATCCTGCCGATACAGGATCTTCTCCGCTTCGGCTGTGATACGAGGCTCAACACACCCGGCACGGCAGAGGACAACTGGGCGTTCCGCGTCACGCGGGATCAGCTCGCCTCCATTCGCGAAGGCTCTTTCCGCTCTCTCGCCGCTCTCTACGGCAGACTTCCCGAAAATCACGGTAATCTGTAAATTATACTTTTCATATTGCGAGGTAATTATGGCATTTCTGACGATGGACTTTCATTCCGACGCGCTCGGCATGGCGACCGCGCTGTCGGTCATTCTCCCCGAATCGGCGAAGACGCAGATCGGCATGGGCGGCTCCCGCGCCGATCACTTCCCGACCCTGTATCTTCTGCACGGTCTCTCGGACGACCACACGATCTGGGCGCGGCGCACCTCGATCGAGCGCTACGCCTCCCGCTACGGCATCGCCGTCGTGATGCCGAACGCACACCGCAGCTGGTACTGCGACATGGCGCACGGCGGAAACTACTATACCTATATCGCAAAAGAGGTGCCCGCGGTCTGCCGCGCCTTCTTCCGCGGTATGAGCGACGCGCCCGAGATGAACTATATCGCCGGGCTGTCGATGGGCGGCTACGGTGCCCTGAAGATCGCGCTCCGAAATCCCGGCGCCTTTGCCGGTGTCGCGTCCTTCTCGGGTGCGATGGATCCCGCGAATCCGAAACATGTCTATAACGGTTCCTCCTATTGGGCAGACGTGTTCGGCCCCTTTGAAAACATCAGGGGATCCGAAAACGATGTCTACGCCCTTGCGGAAAATGCGATCCGCGAAGGAACCCTCCCGAAAAAGATCTACCTCTCCTGCGGCACCGAGGACAGCCTTCTTCCCTGCACGCGCAGAATGGAGGAGATCCTCACGGCGGCAAATGTCCCCCACCGCTACCGCGAGGCCCCCGGCAATCACACTTGGGAATTCTGGGACGGGGAGATCGAGCGCACGCTCGATTACTTCTTCGGCGAGGCATAAGCGCAGGATTTTACATCTTTTTGTCCCTCTCTCCCCCATCCCGTCGGTTGACACGCGCCGCGTTTTCTGTTACAATGAAGAAAAGCGTCCGATCAGAGGAGGCACGCCATGCTGCGCGTAAAACCGAACGACGAATTTTCCGACCGTCAGCCGAAGACACATTTTGACGAAGAGCTGACCCGCTACGACACCCCGCGCCTGTACCGAACCGCCCCCGATCGCGAGGGCTTGTTCGCCGTGCGTGCGGTGTGTGTCGAGGCGGGTCTTTTTGCGTCCTCGCCTCTGCTCGCCGCGCGATTTTCCGCCCTCTCCCGCTTCCTCTCGGAAAACGGGCTGTGCGGCGAAGCGTATCCGATCCGCCTTACCAAAGCGGAAGGATACAAAACGGAAGAATACACCCTTACGGTCAAGGAAACCGAAACCGTGATCGAAGCCTCGGAGCCCGAGGGCATCCGCCGCGCGCTCGACCGCTTTGAGGAGCTTCTCCTCTCGGGGGGCGGAAACCTCGCCCCGCACGCCGAGCATGTCCGCCCGATTCTCGAGCGGCGGATCTCCCGTTGCTTTTTCTCTCCGACGAGCAGAGCGCCCCGGTACGGCGACGAGCTCGGAGACGATGTCGATTATTATCCCCCCGCATATCTTGAGCGCCTCTCGCGCGACGGCGTCAATGCGGTGTGGGTTTACACCTCCTTTGACGATCTCGCCGCCTCCTCCGTGATTTCGGAGTTCGGCGTCGGGCGGGAAAAGAAACTCGCAAAGCTCCGCCGCCTGTGCGAAACCTGCGCCGCCTACGGCATCGGGGTCTTCCTCTTCGTCATTGAGCCGCTCTCCCTCGCCGACGGGGCGAGAGTACGCAAGTACGGCGACCTCTCGGGCAAATACCCCGCCCTCGTGGGCAACCGCACCTCGGGACCCGCGGCGTTCTGCACCTACACGGAGGACGGCGAGCGCTATCTTACCGAATCGGTGGAAGAGATTTTCCGCGCGGTGCCTTCGCTCGCGGGAATCATGGACATCACCTTCGGCGAGCGCGTCACCTCCTGTGCGAACGCTTTCACCGACGGGCGGGGCGTGTTTCATAACGACTGCCCCCACTGCGGGAGCCTTCCCCGCACACAGATCGTCGCCCACACCGTGCGCCTTATGCAAAACGCCATGAAAAAAGAAAACCCCCGTGCCGACTTTATCAGCTGGAGCTACGGCATGCGTGGGTGCACGCCCCCCGAGATCGACGAATTTCTCCGCACGCTCCCGGACGGGGCAGTCGAGCTTGTCAACTTCGAGGACAACGGCAGGGTGCGTCAGCTCGGACGCCCGCGGTGCGCTTTCGATTATTATCTTTGCTATCCCGGCCCCTCCGCGATGTTCTCCCGCGCCGCGAAGGCGGCGAAAAAGTACGGCAAGCGGCTTTATATGAAAACGCAGATTTCCTCCTCGCACGAGCTTGCCACCGTGCCCTACCTCCCCGTCCCCGGCATTGTCTACGACAAGCTGACGCGGGCGAAAAAGCTCGGTGTCACGGGCGTGATGGAGAGCTGGTTTTTCGGCAATTATCCCTGCCTGATGAGTCGTGCCGCGGGACTTCTCGCCTCCGATCGCCCGTACGGAAAAAAAGAAGATTTCCTCTGTTATCTCGCGGGACTGTATGTCCCCGCCGAAGATGTCGGGGAGACGGTCGCGGCTTGGCAATGCTTTGAGCGCGCCTATAAGAATTATCCCGTCAATGTCATGTTCAACTATTACGGTCCGATGCACGACGGCGTCGTGTGGGAGCTTTCTCTCCTGCCGAAAAACTTTTCCCTCCCGCGCTCCTGGCAGCTCATCGACCGTCCGGACGGCGATCGGATCGGAGAATGTCTCTTTTACGGTCACACGCTCGATGAGGCGATCACCCTCTCCGAACGGCTCGTGCGCGGATGGCGACAGGGTGTCACGCACCTTTCACACATCGGCGGCGCGTCCAGCGAGGAAATGCTGTCGGTTGCCCGTGCGCTCGGGATTCTCTTTGAGAGCGGGCTCGGGATTCTCCGCTTTTACCGTCTGCGCGACAGACTCGGCTACGGCGAAGGGGACGCGGCAAAGATTCTCACCGAAGCGGAAGCGCTCGTCCGGCGTCAGATCGCCCTCACGGAAGAGATGATCCCCCTCTGCGAGGCGGATCCCCGTCTCGGATACCACCCGGAAGCCGAGGGGTATAAATTCTTTCCCGAAAAACTCCGGGCGAGGGTTCTCTCCCTACGCACCCTGCTCACGGAAGAATTCCCCATCGTAAAAGACCGTCTTTCTCGCGGGCTTTCCCCGCTCACCTACTATGACGGCGAAGAGGAAGGCGTGCCCCGCGCGACAGCGGGACGGCATGGGTTATCGGATGCCGTGCGGCAGTTTCTCTCCGACGGGTGCTCTTATTTCAGAGTCGGAAAAGAAGCGGACGCCCTCCTCCTCGACGACCGCGGTCGGCGCTGGCGCCTCGACGGGCACGGGCGCCTGCTCGGCCGGCGCGGCGGCCTTGCGGCG
>CALAFS010000115.1 GCA_937892405.1 uncultured Clostridia bacterium | reverse complement strand
GACCTTTTCGGGCGGGAGGTAGGAGAGATAGGTGGAATAGAGCTTTTTCTCAAAGGATCCCGCAGGAATCTTCGGCATCATGAGCGTCTTCGGCTGTTCGGTAAAGGATGTGAGAAGCGAAACAACCTCTCCGAGGGTGACGCGGTGCGTCACGGGCACCTGCGCATAGATTCTTCCGTCCTCGTGGGCGGTATGCTCTTCCCCCTTCAGTGCCGAAATCATTTCATCGATCAGATCGTCGATATAGAGGAGTTCCAGCGTTACCGACGGGTCGTTCACACGGATCGGAAGGTCACGCGACAGGTTATAACAGAAGGTGGCAATCACACTGTTGTAATTCGGACGGCACCACTTGCCGAAGAGATTCGGAAAACGGTAGACCAGCACCTTCGTGCCCGTCTCTTTCCCGTAGGAGAAAACAAGATCTTCTCCCGCACGCTTGGAATTACCGTAGGGATTGTCGAGCCGTGCCTGAATGGAGGACGAGATCATCACGGGGGCACGGTTATGATATTTTTTCAGCGTGTCGAGAAGCGTCGAGGTAAAGCCGAAGTTCCCGCGCATGAAGTCTTCTTCCTTTTCCGGACGGTTTACGCCCGCGAGATGGAAGACAAAATCCGCATCGCGGCAAAAACCGTCAAGCAGGGCGGGGTCGGTATCCAGATCATACGCGAAAATGTCGATGTCGGGATTCATCCCGCGCGTTCTGTCCTTTCCGTCCCGGATATTCTCCAGCGCGGCGACAAGGTTCCTTCCGACAAACCCTTTGGCTCCCGTAACAAGAATGTTCATTCATTTCCCCTTCCGTTTTCCAATGCTTCCGAATAAAGCGGATATGCAAACAATTGTTTTATTTATCGTATCCGAGCGCGTCGAGATTGCGTTCGACGACCCGTCTGCCGCGCCATGCGAAAGCGCGCTCTTTGAAGGCTTTTTTATCCATACCGTCAAGAATTTCCCGCGTAAGACGCGGGATTCTTTCCTCGCGGAAGAAAGCGAGCGGTGTTACCTTCGGCGCCCTGTTATGCGGGCAGGCGCTCTGGCAGAGATCGCACCCCCACACCGTGTTGCACTTCTTCATCAGGGCGATCTCCTCATCGGTAAGATCCCCTTTTCTCTGCGTGACGGCGGAAAGACAGTTCTCGCTCTCCCCGCGTAAAATCCCCGTCGGGCAGGCGCGGTGGCAGGCACCGCACCCCTCGCAGCGGACGAGCGCATGCGGTGCGACAGCACCGAGTGCCTCGGGTGAAATGTCGGTCAGAATATCCGCGATAAACACATAAGTGCCATAAGTCTCATTGATCAGCAATCCGTTCTCACCGAGAATCCCGAGCCCGGCGGCAAGTGCCGCGTGCCTCTCGTCGATCGGTGAGTGATCGCCGAAGCCGACACTGTGCGAGTCCGGAAAAAGCACCGACAGATGTGCAATCAGCCGATCGGTCACCTCGCGGATCGCGAGATGGTAGTCTTTCGCGGCGGCATACACCGAGAGGTTGTCCGTTTCTCCCGCATAATACGGAAGCAAAAAGACGAGGAGACTCCGCGGCGAAAGATCGGCACGGGCGAGAATATGCGGTGCCGTCTCTCTCGCGTCGGCATAAGACAATGCCTCGGCATATGCAATTTTCTCTTCGTCAAAAAACTTGCGGATTTCTTCTTTCATCCGAACCTCTTCACCGACACCGATCGGATTCCTCTTGCGGAAAAATCGGGAATCGGGCACAAAAATTCTCTTCGGCACAGCTGATACTACTTAATTATACCGCACGCAGGGGCAAATTGCAAGATATTTCTTGACTTTCGTGTTATTTGCGTGTATAATTTACTGTATGGGTAGCCGCTACGGTTCCCAAGAACACCTCCGAAAGGATGTCAAGATGTTTTCCCTGAACACCGGTCTCTTCACCTATTTTCTGAATTTATGGCAGATCGACAGCGTCTCGCGCCCTGTCCCCTACTATGTGATTTTCTTCTCGCTTATTCTTATCACGATCGCCTCCGGGTATCTGCTCGGCAGTATCAATCCCTCGATTATCCTCTCCCGTGTTTTCTACCACGACGATATCCGTTCCCACGGCAGCGGCAACGCAGGTATGACGAATGTCATGCGCACCTACGGAAAGAAGGCGGCGCTCTTCACTCTTGCGGGCGACACGCTGAAAACCGCGCTCGCCGTCTTTATCGGCGGACTCTGCTTCGGCTTCGGCTATGTCGGCGGGATCGCGACCGGGGAGGGCGGTTATGTCGCCGGGCTCTTCGCCGTCGTCGGGCACATCTACCCCGCTTACTACAAGATGAAGGGCGGTAAGGGCGTGCTCGTCACGGCGACGATGGCGCTGATCCTCACCCCGATCCCCTTCGCAATCATCTTCCTTCTTTTTGCCGGGGTGCTTGCCCTCAGCAAGTATGTTTCCCTCGCCTCGGTCAGTGCCGCGGTCATGTACCCCGTCGCCGTCTACGCAACCTTCAAGGTCATGTTCGCGGGCAGTCCGATTCCCGGACTGGTTGCTCTCTCCACCATTCTGATCGCCTGCCTGATCGTCTACGCACACCGCGGCAACCTTCAGCGCATATCCGACCGCACCGAGAGAAAGTTCAGCTTCGGCAAGAAGCCCGAAAACGACGAATCGGAGCATACAGACGACGATGGACATTGATTTTTCCGCACTGGTTCTCGCGGCTTTCCGAAAAGAAGCCCTGCGCCGCCTCGTTTTCTCCCGTCCCGAGGAGGGCGAGATCACAAAGGTCACGGGCAGACTCTGTGCTCACCGCGGTCGCCGTGTTCTCGCATTGGAAGAAACGCTCCCCGGTGACACGGTCGCACAAAGGAACATAAAAGAGGAAGACGCGGAGGCGGAAGTCTCCCGCCTTCTCGCTCTGTATCGGCAATGCAACCTTCTGACGCCCCTCGGCGATGCGGAGTATAAGCGGTCAAAGGACGGCAAGGTCACCGTCCTCGGCGGAGAAAAGCTCAGCCGCCGCCTCTCGGGGGAAACACCCGCGTTTGTCAGCGCGGTGGAGTCGCTCGATAAGCAGAAGCATTATTTTCTTGACGGGGACGAGCCTTTTCTCTACACACTCGGAATCAGCGATAAGACCGGACGCGTTCACGATAAGATGCAGGGAAAGTTCCGACAGATCCAGCGCTTCCTTGAACAGATCGAAGAAATTTACCCACGCCTGCCGAAGAGCGGCACGATCACGGTCTATGATCTCTGCTGCGGCAAGAGCTATCTTTCCTTTGCCGTCTATGCCTACCTGACAAAGAAAAAAGGGCGGACGGTCGACATGCTCGCCATGGACAGAAAGCGCGATGTCATCGCGTACTGTGAGAGGTGTGCCAAGGACCTTTCTTATACCGGCATGCGCTTTCTCGTCGGGGACATCCGCGAGCTTTCGGGAGAGGGGCGTGTCGATCTTGTCATTTCTCTGCATGCCTGCGACATTGCGACCGACATCGTCCTTGATACCGCCGCCCGTCTGCGCGCGACGGTGATCCTGTCGACCCCCTGCTGTCACCGCTATCTCGCGACACATCTTGACGCGCCGTCGCTCTCCTTCGTCACACGCTTCCCGCACCTGAAGAACAAGCTCTCCGAGGTGCTGACCGATGCGCTCCGCCTTGCAAAGCTGGAAGCCGAAGGCTACCGTGTCTCGGCGGTAGAGCTGACCGATCCCGAAGATACGCCGAAAAATACGCTTCTGCGTGCGACTCTCCGTTCCGATCCGGATCCCGCGGCAAAAGAGACTTATGAAAAGTTGCTCGTTTTTTTACTCGGGGACGGTAAAGACACCTATTTGAAGGACATTTTGTAAATCATTCTTTTCAAAAAGAGGGATTATGATACAAACCATATCTGCAAATTCGCCGGAAATGACGGAAAAAGTCGGTGAAGTGCTCGCAACTTCTTTGCTACGGGCAGGCGTGCGCCGCACGATGATCGCTCTCGACGGTGAGATGGGCGTCGGCAAGACTGCCTTTGCCCGCGGATTCTGTCGGGCGCTCGGCATTTTTTCCGTCAAGAGCCCGACCTACACCGTCGTCAACGAATATGCCGGTGGAAAGCTGCCTGTCTTTCACTTTGATATGTACCGTCTCGCGGACGAAGACGATCTTCTGTCTGTCGGATATGAAGAATATCTCGCAAGGGACGGCTACCTGCTCGCGGAATGGTCGGAGCGCGCGGGGGACATGCTCCCGCCCGATCGCATCACCGTAACCATCTGTCGCACCGACAACGCCACGGGGCGCGAAATCACCCTTTCCTTCCCGGACGCACTCGCCGAGCAAATCGGTCTCATACAAGTGTAATTGTTTCGGTTCCCGCCCCCGATTTCATTCTGCCTTACTTTTCCCGCCGTCAAAACGGCGGATCGGAGATTTCTATGTATATTCTCGCTTTTGACAGCACGGCGAAGGTCGCCGGTGTTGCCCTTCTCGAAAACGATCGTCCCGTCGCCGCCTATCAGATCGACGCGGGACTGACACAGAGTGAGTTGCTCCTCCCGATGGCGGAGCATATCCTCTCTTCCCTTTCGCTCTCCTTCTCCGACATCGGACTGTTCGCCGTGTCGGCGGGGCCCGGGTCTTTCACCCGCGGGCGGGGCG
>CALAFS010000114.1 GCA_937892405.1 uncultured Clostridia bacterium | reverse complement strand
CCTCCATAAAGGAGCTTTCCTTCTTCATTGCCTCGGTGAGGGTATACAGTCCTTCCGGCGTGGTATCGAGATAGAGTGAGTGATACAGTCCGAGCCGCGTGAGAAAGAGGTTCAGGGCGAAAAGCAAGAGAATACCGATCACGGTAATCAGCGCGAAAATGCCCTCCCGCCTGCCGCCTTTTCGTAACATGGATTTGTTCATCTGATCTGCCTTTCTTCGTATTTCGGGAATCAGCGGTTCTTTCGCCGGTAAAGATAAATCACGGCAAAGACGCAGAGCGCCGCCGGGATCACCGCGATGATGGCGGTGTAAATCTTCGCCGTCTGCATGGTGAGATTTTCGAGAAGGTCAGCCGAGAGGTTGACAAGGGTGGTGCCGTAGGGCATCTTCCCCGCACCGAAGTAACTTTCAAAGAGAGAAAAGAGGAAGTCACGGTTCGCGTATTTCGTCGAAGTCAGAGCATCGGAGGCGGAGAGGTAAATGCTCGGCGAGAGGAAGATGTGCCCGGTGCCGCCCGCGCCGTCAACAGCGGCGACCGCCGCCACGGTGTAGGAACCCGCACCGTCGGCACCCGCACCGCCCGCCTCGGTCACGGCGGCGGAGGAGGTCACAAGCAGGGGGGTCACATTGTCCGCGGGGAGAATTCTGCCCGTGTGGGCGACGAGCACACCGTTCTCGGAATAGCGCCCGACTCTCGAAAGGAAGTCGTCGCCCGCCTCTCCCGAAAGTCTCGCGGAGAAGGTAAAGCCGTCGGTCGTGATCGCACGGTCGGCGTCCTTGACGATGTTCTGCACCGTCTGTCCGCCGGTGAGATCGGTGGTCGCGACGCGGAGCCCGTATTTTTCAAGGAAGGCACCGAAAACGGGGAGATCCCGCTTCAGATACGAATGAAGGGCGACATAGAGATTTCCGCCGTTTTCCACATAGTCGGAGAGGCGGTCGATCTCGGAGCGCACCCCGCTGCCGGCGGCGCCCTGTTCAAAGTCGCTCTGCGGCGCGGAGATCAGGACAAGTCCCGCATCGTCGGGGATTTCATTTTCTCTTAAGTCGATGTCCTTGATATAATAGCCCGCCGTGGCAAGCACGGTGCGCAGGGCAAGGTCTGCCGTCTCGCCGTGGTAGTTCGTGAAGTAGGCGGTCTTATGCTCGTCCGCGAGGACGAAGCGGATCATCGCCGCGAGCACCTCCTCGCCGTTGTAGGCGACGAGCTTACCCGACGAATTGAGGGTGAAGAAATCGGCGAATCCCGCCGTGGAATAGGTATCGGTGAGGACGCGGAAGTGACGCGTGCTCTCGAAGATGACGGTAGTCTTTGTGATACTGACCTCCTCACCGGTCTCGTCCGTCTGATAGCGGGTGAGGTCGACGGCGTTCCCGTCCGCGTCCCGCTTCGTGATGATGTTGACAAAGCGGAGAGTGATGAAACCGGGATAGCGCTCGGCAAGCTGTTTTGCCGTGCGGAGAACATAGGCGCCCGTCGTATGGGAGGACAGCTCGTCCTCCGGCATGCAGAAGGTAAGGGTGACATGGCGCAGATCCTTGACATCGTCAAAGTAGGTGTCGGTCGCGCCCGAGAGGGTGATCTCGCTCGAGGACGGGCGGATCACGGAAAGCCCGACCTTTTCGTCCAGCGCGTAAAGAAGAGCGTTGACAAACATGGCGAGCGCGATCACAAGCACGGTGATCGTTGTCATCGAAAAGCGGCGGCTCTCCACCGTGCTCTTCGCTTTTTTGAGAAAATCTTTTTTCATTCCCTGCCCTCACTCAGCCGTTGTGGCGGCGGCGGTCATAGACGCGCACGGTCAGATACAGGAAGACGGCGCATACCGACAGGTAGTAGAAAAGAGAGGCAAGGTCAAAATAGCCGTTCGTGAAGGTCTGGAATCTCGTGAAGATCGAGATCGACCCGATGAGGAAGCGGAGCCAGTAGGCGCCGATCAGCTGATTGAGCAGTCCGACGGCGAGAAGGACAAGCAGAATCGCCATGGTGCCGACCGCGGCGGCGAGCTGGTTCTCGGTCAGGGAGGAGACGAACATGCCGATGGCGATGAAGGTCATGCCGACGAGAAGCAGCGCGATCAGATTACAGAAAAGAAGAGAGAATTTGATCGCGGCATAGGGCGTCAGGAAGAGGAAGTAGAGCGAGCAGACCACGAGTGCCCCCGCGAACATCGTGAACGCGGCAAGGAATTTGCCGAGCACCATGCCGGTGAGGGAGACGGGCGAGGTCAGAAGAAGCTGTTCGGTGCGGATCTTCCGCTCTTCGCTGAAAGACTTCATCGTCAGGATCGGGAGCATGACCGCGGAGAAAAGCATCATATAGGTATAGAAATTCGTGACCGACGCCGACATCGAATACATCGTGGTGAGGCAGAAGATCGCCCCGCCGACGGCGAGAAAGATCACAAGGAAGACATAGCCGATCGCACTCGTAAAGTAAGTGCGCAATTCTTTTTTATAAATAGCAAGCATGAAAATCTCCGTTCTGTCACCCGCAGGGCGGGCGCGTATGTTTTAGAGGAAGAATCGCGGGATACGGGGTCAGGCTTTCGCGCCGCGGGCGGCGGCGTCCGACTTGTCCACGAGGCGGATGAAGACACTCTCAAGGTCGGTGCCCGCCGCACTCATGCCGAAAATCGGATAGTTCTTCTCCGCGCAGAGGCGGAAGACATCGCGGCGGATATCGGCACCCGCCTTGCTGTCGATCAGGAAGCGGTAGGCGCCCGCGTCCCGCTCGCCGGTGGATTCCACCGCGCTGACGCCGGAGATCTTTCCGAGGGCGGCGGCGACCTCCTTCTCGGGACCGAGGATCTTTACCTCGAGGCGGTAGCCCCCCTCGATCGTGCGGGTCATCTCGTCGGTCTTTGCGTCCGCGACGATCTTGCCGCGGTTGATGATGATGATTCTCTCGCAGACCGCCTGTGCCTCGGCGAGAATGTGCGTCGAGAGAATGACGGTATGCTTTTTCGCCAGGGTGCGCATGAGATTTCTCACTTCGAGAATCTGCTTCGGGTCAAGACCGACCGTCGGCTCGTCGAAGATGATGATCTTCGGATCTCCGACCAGTGCCTCGGCGATACCGACACGCTGACGGTATCCCTTCGAGAGGTTGCCGATCAGACGGTTTTTCACATCCTGCGTGCGGGTGACACCCATAATCTCGGAAAGGTGCGCCTCTCTCGGGAGGGTACAGCCCTTCAGATCATAGACGAAGTCGAGATACTCTTTCACCGTCATGTCGGGATAGACGGGCGGCTGCTCGGGAAGAAAGCCGATCATGCGCTTGACCTCGGCGGGATACTCGGAGATGTCCCGTCCGTCGACCAGTGCGCGTCCCGAGGTGGGCGCGAGGTACCCTGTCAGAATGTTCATCGCGGTGCTCTTGCCCGCGCCGTTCGGTCCGAGGAGCCCGACGATCTCTCCGTCCCCGATGGTAAAGGAAATGTCGTTCAGGGCATAGTTGGAACCGTAGCGTTTTACCAGATGTTCTGCCTGTATCATGTGTTTTCCCGAGCCGGGTTGGGTTTTCCCGCGGGCGGCACGAAGATCGCACCCCGCGCGTCAGAGACGGCTCGTCCTTTCAGATTTTCCGTCGGAGAGGTATTTCGTCTCCTCTCCGAAAAGTTATTTTTCATTATACCATATATATATAAATAAATTATGAACACAAAGAAAGTTTTCCCGATATTTCTTCTGAAATTTTTTCGCGCTTTTTCGCCTGCTTTTACGCTTTGTTTCAAAAAAACAAACCATCGAGGCGGAAACGCTTCTCTACATTTGTAGGGGTCGGCGCCCTCGACGACCCGCTCGTTTCGTCAAGCATATGCGTTTTTTCGAGGCATTTTCGTTCGCTTCCATCGTAGGGGCGACCATCGGTCGCCCGCTGTAAAACGCATGATTTTCCGCATGGCAAAAATTAAGATGCCACGAAGAATCTTCGCACCAAAAGCCTCCTTCAAAGCGAACGCATTGAGGGAGGTTTCATTTTCACAAAAAATGACGGAGGGAGCCCGCACGGCAAAAAGCCGATACCATCGCATATAGAAACACCAAAGCGGGCGACCGATGGTCGCCCCTACGGGCAAAACGACGACGAAACAACCTCCCGATAACGCAAATCACACCTTCGCGTAGCGGGTCGTCGGGGGCGCCGACCCCTACGGCGAGTTGCACCTGCAACTCGCAACGAAATCCGACCTGCGATCGGGTGAAATGCGCTTCGCGCGTGAAATCGCTGCGCGGTGAAATTCGCCTGCGGCGAGAGAGAAGAATCAATTTTTAGTTCAGAATTCAGAATGAAGAACTTAACGAATGCAGAATTAAGAATTAAGAATTAGGCTATGGTCGATCGTATATTTCTCTTTTCTGCCTTTTCATTCTTTTTGATAAAATAAACCTGCGGCGAGAGAAAAGAAGTCTTGATTATATAATTCTGAATTCTGAATTCATAATTCTTAATTCTGCATTCGATAAGTTCTGCATTCGATAAGCTCCCATTTCGATAAAAACCGACAAATATGCACATATTTCTTTGCATATTTGTCGGTTTTATTATATTTCACCAAGTGCTTTCACCTTTTCCCGATACTCTTCTTTATCGGAGAAAAGATTCAATGCTTCGAGCAGGGCGTGCGTTGTGAGATCGTCCGGGAAGCCGTAGAGGCGGCAGAGGGCGGCGCGTTTTTCCTTCGCGCCCATCCCACCGGAGAGCCCGTCTTCGTACAGGTCGAGGCTCGTGACGGGGGGCTTCTCTTCCCTCACCGTACCGTCGAAAAAGGGGGCGAGCAGACCGAGGAGCACCTCGGGGGGCATACCCTCGACGCCGAGGGTGCCCGCCTTCCCTGCTTTGGCTTTTCGTTTTTCTTTCCCCTCGATCTTCGGGATGTAGACCGAGTGGATTTTTTCCTTCGGCAGAATCCCCGCGAGAAAAGAGCGGATCTGCGTCCCGCCTCCGTCCGAGTCGGTGAGGAGAATGGCGCCGTGCTCTTCGCACACGCGGCGGAGATATGCCTGCCTCTCTTTCGCGTGGAAGATGGCAAAGCCGTCGGTCGGCAGAATGTGCGCGTCGACGAGCTGAGAAAGGGTGTTTTTATCGTATTTTCCTTCCACAATAATAGGGAGGGAGATGTGCGGCTTTTCTCTCATTTTGTTTCCGATTCCGCTTTCCGCTTTTTTGTGTCCCCGACCGCTTTGTCCGCGGCGCTCTCGCGGCGGTGCTTTTCGCACAGATCCGCGAGGGGGCACCCGTCGCACTTCGGCGCGCGGGCGGTACAGATCTCCCTGCCGAACCACACGATCCGATGGCAGAAGTCGCTCCCCTCCTCGGGGACGATCAAAGCGGTGAGGATCTTTTCGATTTTCTCGGGGTTCTTCTCTTTTTCGGGATACATGCCGAGTCTGCCGCAGATACGGATACAGTGCGTGTCGCAGACGACCGCAGGCTTTCGGAACACATCGCCGAGCAGAAGATTGGCGATCTTTCGCCCGACGCCGGGAAAGGTCAGGAGTGCCTCCATCGTGTCGGGAAGGTTCCCACCGTATTCATCGACCAGCAGGCGGGAGGCGTCGCGGATGTTCTCCGCCTTGACGCGATACAGCCCGCACGGTTTGACGATTTCTTCGATTTCGGCAAGATTTCCTGCCGCCATCGCCGCCGCATCGGGATATTTTGCAAATAATTCTTTGCAAACGATATTCACTCTTGCGTCCGTGCACTGGGCGGAAAGCCGCCCCATGACAAGAAGGCGCCACGGGTCGCCCTCGTATTCCAAGGCGCAGACCGCGTCGGGATAGACCTCTTTCAGCCTTGCGACGATCGCCGCGAGGCGCTCTTTCTTCTCGTCACGCCTCATCGGAAGATTCCCCCGTGACCTCGGCGAGCAGGCGCTTCACCGTCCGCATCGAGAGTCCGACGACGGTGTCCATGTCACCGTCATACCCCGCGACAAGCGCGCCGCCGAGCCCCTGAATGGCATAGGCGCCCGCTTTATCCATCGGTTCGCCGCTCGCGACATATGCCGCGATCTCCTCTTCGGAAAGGGGACGAAAAATCACCTTCGTCGCCGCGACGGCAGAGACGCATTTTCCCTTGTAATGCACGGCGACACCGGTGTCCACCGCATGGGCGCGTCCCGACAGAGCGCGGAGCATACGCGCGGCGTCCTCGGCGTCCTTCGGCTTCCCGAGTTTTTTTCCGTCCAGCTCTACCAACGTGTCCGCCGAGAGGATCGGCACCTCGTCCCCGAGCAGGCGGGCGACGGCGTCCCCCTTGCGGACGGCGAGCAGACGCACGCCCTCGCTCGCGGGCATGCCCTCGGGCAGTGTCTCATCAACATCTGCCGTATGTACGGTGAAATCATAGCCTGCCGCGCCGAGGATTTCTTTTCTGCGCGGAGAGCCGGAGGCAAGAATCAGTTTCATGGTTTTCTTCTTTCCGTATCTTTTTTATCGGTAGGTGAAAAAAGCGGCAAAAAGAGTTCCGCCGCGTTATTTCGCGCGGATCCGCCGCACCTCAGAGGAGAGGGGCGCTCCCCGTCGGTAATCCGAGAGGAGACGGCGCACCTCCCCTTCCCCTTCGACGGTGAAGAGGAAATGCGTGTGCGAAATCTTCGCCGCGGCAAGCTCGCCCTGCCTGTCCCCCATATAGGTGGGAACGGCATTGAAAATCAGATTGCGGTGCGGGTACTCCCGCAGGACGGGGAACTTCTTCTCCATACGGTCGGTAAAGGTGAACTTCCCGCATTTTTCGCACCCGCCGTTCTCTCTGACGAAACAGCGTTCGGTCAGCATCAGGGGGATTCGCCCCGAGACGATCGCCCCGCCGCCGATGTCGCGGAGCATCGGGAGGGTCAGCTCGGGTGAGAGAATCAGGCGGGGAACCCCGCGCTCCCGCCAGAAGCGTGCGCTCCCGCGGTTGGTGACATTCAGGCGGAAGTCCCCGATCGGCACAAGGTCTGTCCCTTCGAGAAGCTCGAGCGCCCCGGGGTTGCCGACGAGGGCATAGCGCGCCCCTTTCCCCGCGGCGGCGAGCACCGCGCGGCGCACGCTTTCCCACTCATGACCGAAGACGACGGGGGGCAGGTACACGCCGTTCGCGACGCTCCCCTCGCCATAGGAGAAGAGAGGAACGAATACCGCGTCAAAATCCCCGAGAGCGTCCCCGACCGCCTCGGCGGTCTTCTCCGAGAAGAAAAGGGCGGAGGTGAAAGGTTCGGTCTTTGTGCGCGGTGCGCTCTCTTCTTCTCTTTCGGGAAAGGTAAACTCCCGCGCGGTATTTTCGTATGCCTCCGCCGCGGCGCGGCGAAGTGCGTTGATCGCAGAGGGCGAAAGATTGATTCCTTCCTCCACGGTAATTTTCAGATTGCTCGGCGGCAGATTCAGGTAAGTGTTGCCGAATTTGCAAAGTCTTGTTGTCAAATCATCGGGATTCAGCGGCGAATTCTGCGCTTTTGTCGGAACTTCGCCGTGCACGGTGGCGCTCCCTTTTTCACCTTCAATCGTCATTTCGCAAGGCTCTCCGAGACGAAAAACCGCGCTTGCGCGCACGGGCACGCGGGCGGGCGCAAAGGTCATTTCCCCGAGGGATTTTGTCGCTTCTTTATCCTCTGCCGTGCGCACACCGGTCATCGGGCGCTCGGGGTGCCCGACAAAATACCCGTCCGTCGCCCCCGAGCGGGAGAAGACGCGGGCAAGCTCGGAAAGCTCCTTTTCGGTCGCGTCCCGTCTCTCGTCGAGGAGAGTGCGATAGAGCTTCGTCACCCGATAGACATAATCGGGCGACTTCATGCGCCCCTCGATCTTCAGCGAGGCGACGCCGCTGTCGCACAGCTCGCGCATATGTCCCGCAAGCGAAAGGTCGCGCAGGGAAAGAGGATATTTCCCGCCGTTGTAAGGCAGGCGGCAGGGCTGGGCGCACTCGCCGCGGTTCCCGCTCCGCCCGCCGACAAGGGAGGAAAAAAGGCACTGTCCCGAATGGCAGACGCAGAGCGCACCATGCAGGAAAACCTCGATTTCAAGTGGGGATTCTTCCACCACGCGCCGGATATCCGCGAGCGGAAGCTCCCGCGCCACAACGGCGCGTGTCATACCGAGCGAGGCGGCAAAGCGCACGCCCGCGCTGTTGTGAAGGGACATCTGTGTCGAGGCGTGAAGCTCCAGTCCCGGGATCCTCTCCCGCACCTCGCGGATCAGTCCGATGTCCGTGATAATCACGGCGTCGACCCCCATGCGGTAAAGCTCGGCACAATAGGCAACCGCCTCTTCCCTCTCGCGATCGTAGATCAGAATATTGACGGTCACATACACCCGCACGCCGTGCAGATGCGCATACCGCACCGCGTCGGCGAGCGCCTCGGCGTCGAAATTCTTCGCAAAGGCGCGGGCGCCGAAGGCTTTTCCGCCGAGATACACGGCGTCCGCCCCCGCCGCCACGGCGGCGTACAGCGCCTCGGCAGAGCCTGCCGGCGCGAGCAGCTCCGGCAAATCGCTTTTTCTTCGCATAAAGTCTCCTTTCGACGCGGAATACACATTTTCCTTTATTATATCATACCGAAACCAAAAAAGAAAGAGGAGTTTTGTATTTTCGGGCGCAATATGCCGGATTTTCGGAGGAGAAACGGACAAGTGCAGATACAAAAAGAGCCGACATCTGTCGGCTCCCTTTATATACGCGCAATTCCTCCGAATAACGGAAATATCTCTCCGCATGACGAAAATGACATTTCCGATTCGGAATTGATAATTATTTCAAAATACGGATTCTTCCGATCAACGGGATTTTGCTTTGTTTATTCTTATCTATATCGACAAGCCCCCTGATCGAGAAGGCAACGGCGAATGCGATAAGAAGGAAACCGAGAGTACCGCCGATTTTCGGAATTTCTAAGATTGAAATTCCGACTACCTCTAAAATAAATAACAAGAGCCCTTGATTTGCGTGAAATTTCACCCTCTCGTCATTTTTTGCGTCCTTTAAGCACCAGAATACCATAAAAGACAAATAGCAACGATTCAGTTTTTTCTTTTTTTCATTTTCGGCAGCTTTTTCGACGGCGTCCGCGCGTTCTTGTTTTCCGCGCTTTTGATAATATACACTCTCGGGGCTGTCAATGTCTAAAATATCTTCA
>CALAFS010000113.1 GCA_937892405.1 uncultured Clostridia bacterium | reverse complement strand
GCCGACATTCTCCTCGGCACGCAGATGGTGACGAAAGGACATGATTTTCCCCGCGTCACCCTGGTCGGTGTCGTCCTCGCGGACACATCGCTTTATGTCAGTGATTTCCGCGCTTCGGAGCGCACCTTCTCCCTCCTCACGCAGGTCATCGGACGGGCGGGGAGAGCGGGGGATGCCGGCACCGCGGTGATTCAGACCTATTCGCCCGACAGCGAGATTATCCGCCTCGCCTGTAAGCAGGATTACGATGCCTTCTACGAAGGGGAGATCGCCCTGCGCAAGGAGCTTTCCTATCCGCCCTTTTGCGACATGGTGCAGATGACCCTGTCGGCAGAGCGGGAGGACGAGTTGTTTTCCGCCGCCGAGGGGCTGACCGCATTTCTCAAAGAGAAGCTCACGGTGGAACCCTATAAAAATTATCCCTTCGTCGTTTACGGTCCCTTCGAGGCGCAGGTCTATAAGCTCAATGACCGTTACCGTCTGCGAATGGTCGTAAAATGTAAACTAAACAAGACAACCCGCAAACTTTTTCACGAGATTCTGCTGACATTCTCCGACAAAAAAGCAATTACACTCGCCATCGACCTGAACCCGCTTTCGGTCTGACGGCAGGAAAGGACTTTTATGGCAACCCTGAATATTGTAAAATACGGCGACCCTCTTCTCAGAAAGGTATCGCGCCCCGTCGACGCGATCACTCCGCGCATTCTCCAGCTTCTCGACGACATGACCGAGACTATGCGCGCGGCGAACGGGTGCGGACTTGCCGCCGTGCAGGTCGGCGTTCTGCGCCGCGTCGTCGTCATCGAGGTTGAGGACGGAAAGGTCTATGAGATGATCAACCCGAAGATCATCGCCTTCACGGGGCATCAGGAAGAGGCGGAAGGCTGTCTTTCCATTCCCGGGCATTACGGCGTCACCTCAAGACCGAAGACCGTGACCGTCCGCGCCACCGACAGAGAGGGGAAGAGCTACGATCTGACAGGCTCCGATCTTCTCGCCCGCGCGATCTGCCACGAGTGCGATCACCTCGACGGAAAGCTCTTTACCGATGTCGAGATCCGCTCGGCAGACGAAGAAAACTGAGAAAATTCAGAATTAAGAATGCAGAATTAAGAATTAAGAATGAGACTCCGAAGAAAGGAGAAAGTGCGATGAGAATTCTTTTTATGGGCACCCCCGATATTTCCGCGACCTGCCTTTCGCGCCTGATTGACGACGGCTTTTCCGTTGTCGCCGTCGCGACGGGAGAGGATAAGCCCCGCGGCAGAGGCAATGTCATGACCCCTTCACCGGTGAAGGTTGTCGCCGAGGCACACGGGATTCCCGTCTACCAGCCGAAGACGCTTCGCAACGGTGCCTTCGCCGAGCCGCTCGCCGGGATTTCCCCCGATGTCATCGTCGTTGTCGCCTACGGGAAGATTCTGCCTCCCGATGTGCTCGCCTATCCGAAATACGGCTGTATCAATCTTCATGTCTCCCTCCTTCCGAAGTACCGCGGTGCTGCCCCGATGCAGCGTGCGGTCATGAACGGAGAGCATGAGACGGGCGTCACTGTCATGCAGATGGATGAGGGCGTCGACACCGGTGACATTCTCGCCGTCGAACGCTTTCCGATTACGGAGGAGGACACCTTCGGCACGGTGCATGACCGTTCCGCCGAGGTCGGTGCCCGCCTGCTTTCCGCCACCCTCCGCGCCGCCGAGGCAGGGAACCTCCACCCGGTAAAACAGCCGGAAGAAGGCGCCTCCTATGCCGCGAAGATCGAAAAAGAAGAGTGCGCCGTCGACTTTTCGGCAGATGCCCGTGCGGTCGCCGACAAGATCCGCGGTCTTTCCCCGATCCCGACCGCCTTCTGTCACCACAGAGGGAAACTTCTGAAACTCCTCTTTGCCACCCCGACACCGGGGACGGGCGCGCCCGGTGAGGTCATCGCGACCGACGGCACCGGCGCGGGGAGCATTACCGTTGCCTGCGGCAGGGATGCCGTGAAAATACTTTCCCTCATTCCCGAGGGAAAAGGAAAAATGAGTGCCGGGGATTTTGTCCGCGGCAGAAAAATCGAGAAAGGTGAGGTACTTTCCTAATGCCGTTAGACCTGATTCTTTATCTTCTTTTAATCGTTGCTGTCCTGATCGCGATGTATGCGCAGATCAAGGTCAGCCTGACCTACCGCAGATACTCTTCGGTTCCCGCCGGTGCGGGGAAGAGTGCGTCCGTCGTCGCGCGCGAGCTTCTCGACGGTGCGGGACTGACTTCGGTACAGATCGAGCGCGTGAGCGGCTCGCTGACCGATCATTTCGACCCGAGCTCGAACATTCTCCGTCTCTCGGACAGCACCTATGACAACGGCTCCGCCGCCGCGGTCGGCGTCGCCGCCCATGAGGTCGGACATGCCATTCAGCACGCCGAGGGCTATCTTCCGATCATCATTCGCGGCAAGCTCGTTCCCATTACGAACTTCGCTTCCCGCGCCTCCTGGATCTTCATTCTGATCGGCGCGATTCTCGCCGCGTTTGCGG
>CALAFS010000112.1 GCA_937892405.1 uncultured Clostridia bacterium | reverse complement strand
GAAGGAGAAGTAGATCGAGGCGATCGACGAGACAAGAATAAATAAGAAGACTTTCGGCACGAAGGCGATCGCCCCCGAGAGAAAGGACACCGCCCCGGAGAGAAGCGCGGAGAGCGCATTCCCGAAGGCGAGCGTCACCTGCTCGGCAAGGGCGGCACCCGCCTCCCCGTCACCGAACCACCCCGCAGGCAGCCGCAGAATGGCGAGGAACTTCTCCGCGATCTCTTCCCCGTCGCCGAGTCCGGAGAGGAGACGCCACGCCTCCGACACCGCCCCCGCGACCAGCCCGCCGATCACGGCAAAAAAGAGAAGCAGACAGAGCACCGTAAAAAGCACGCGGCAGAGCCTGACCGACAGGCGGGTGCGCCGCGCCACCCCTTCGGCGAGCGGGCGGACGGCAAAAGCCGCGCCCCACGCGATCAGAAAAGGCAGAAACAGAAGAAGAACATACTTTGCCGCGAAATAGCAAAGGAACGCTACCCCCGCAATGCAGACAATCAGGTGCGCATAGGTCGAAAGTTTCTCACGATCCATAAATTTCACCGAATTTTCCTACATTTATTTACATTCATTATATTCTTCTTTGCCGCAAAATATGAGTAAAATAGAAAAAGAAACGAAAGGAACTTTCAAACATGGTTACGATCGAAATGGAAAACGGACAAAAAATCGAGATTGAGCTTTACCCCGAGGCGGCGCCCGAAACGGTAAAGAACTTTCTCTCCCTCGTAAAATCGGGATTTTATGACGGGTTGACTTTTCATCGCGTGATCCCCGGCTTTATGATTCAGGGCGGCGACCCGCTCGGCAACGGTATGGGCGGCGCCGAGCACACAATCAAGGGTGAATTCCGTCAGAACGGCGTCGATAACCCGATCCGCCACACCCGCGGCGTCATCTCCATGGCACGCGCCGCAGACCCGAACTCCGCCTCCTCCCAGTTCTTCATCATGCACGCGGACGCGCCGCACCTTGACGGCGCCTACGCCGCCTTCGGCAAAGTCGTCTCCGGCATGCACGCCGTCGACGAGATCGCGGCGATCCCCACCGACTTCCGCGACCGTCCGAAGATCGCCGTCCGCATGAAAAAAGTCACTGCCGACGAAGACTGATCCGGGATATTTTCACACGCCGTGAAAACCCGAAGGGGACTCCGACATATATCGGAGTCCCCTTCGGGTTTTATTTTGTTCCCGTTTTGGTAAATCGGCAGCGCGGGTAATTCTCGCATCCGTAAAATGTGCCGTGCGATCCGTGCCGTTCCACGAGGCGCCCGCCGCAACGCGGGCAGATATTGTTCGCGAGATCGCTCTTCAGTTTTGCAATCTCGGCGAGGTGTTCCTTTTTCGTCACGGGTTTTTCCGCTGCGGCGCGGAGCAGTGTGGTATAGGCTTTCAGTCTTGCGTCAAAGGACAGGTGCTCTCCCGTCGGGCGGGCGAGAATCCGCTTCATGCCCGCAATCGAAACCACCTTATCTGTCTCGAGAAAAGCGGTATTTCCCTGCACGAAAACCACGATGGGGGTGAGACGATAGTCCGGCAACAGTTTTTTCAGGCGGTAGATATGCGTCGCATTCTGCTTCAAGGGATTGTGCATTTTGTTTTTCACTTTCCCGTAGTTCAGCACCTGCACCCATTCTTGCGCGTTCTCATTGCCGTAAATCCGTCCCGAATAATTCTTCGTTTCGATCACGAAAATGCCGTTTTCCCGAATGACGATATGGTCGATCTGCGAGGACTTCCCCTCTACCGAGACGGTGTAGTCATTCAGGACATACTGTCTTTCCGGTTTCGATTTTCCGATCGCCAAGCGGACGCGCCACTCTCCGACGACGCCCCGTCCCCACGGTGTCCCGAGAAAGGTATAAACGGCATAGCCGATCACAAAGATCACGGCAGGATAAATAAGCCACAAAGACTGCATAGAAGCCTCCCCCGCAAAAGCGGACTGTCAGTTATTCGTTGGTATCAATATACGGAAGATAGCTCTTCAGATAATCAATGCCCGAGAAGAGGGTGGTGACAAGCATGATGCCCATCACGACATAGGCGACGATATGCGTCTCGGCGCTGAACGGGAAGATCGTGGTCTCGAGAAGAATCAGAACCGTGCCCACCATCTGCGAGACGGTCTTCGCCTTCCCGAGCATGCTCGCGGCAACGACGATGCCGCTCTTCCCCGCCACCACGAGACGCAGGCTCGTCACGCCAAGCTCACGGAGCAGAATTACAAGCACAACGAACATAAAGACGATCGCCTCGGTCGTCTGCCCCTCGAGAAACATCACCGCGTCGATGGAAATCATGGAGGAAAGCACCATGAATTTATCCGCCAGTGGGTCGATGAATTTTCCGAAATCGGTAATCAGATGATACTTGCGGGCAATCTTTCCGTCCAGCATGTCGGTAAATGCCGTCAGAATATAAATCAGGGTGGGAACCACCTTTCCCCATACGGGAATCTCCCGCATAAAGATCAGGGTAACAACGAACACAGGCACCAGCGCCACCCGCAAAAGCGAAAGTGTGTTCGGTACATTCATGCTTTTCTTTTTCATATTGTCTCCGTTCCGCCGCCCATATTTGACGGCAAAAAATCTGAATTATCGAAGGTTTTTTATTCCCGGCTCCGAATTTTCGGCACCGCGCTCTGCGCGGCGGCGGGATTATGTAGTTTCCTTCTTTTCGGGGACCAAAGTCCCTACGAGGTCATAATCCAGTGCTTCCTCGATCTTCACTTCGACAAAGGTGCCTTCGGATATGCGTTTCTTTGAACGGAAGTACACCTTGCCGTCGACATCGGGGGCATCGGCAAAAGAGCGCCCGTAATGGATGCCCGCGGCGGTGTCATAGCCTTCGGTCAGGACGGTCAGCGTACTGCCGATCCGACGCGCGTTCAGCTCCTCCGTCACGGTGAGCTGTGTCTGCATCAGGGTGTCGTAGCGATCCTGCTTCGTCTGCTCGTCGATCTGCCCGTCCATGGTTGCGGCGACCGTCCCTTCCTCGGGCGAGAAGGTAAACGCACCGAAGCGATCGAACTTCGCCGCCTTGACATAGTCGCAAAGCTCGGCGAACTCCTCCTCCGTCTCACCGGGGAAGCCGACCATCGCCGTCGTGCGGAGAACGATGCCGGGCACCCGCTCACGGAGCTTGTTCACCGTGTCCACGATCAGCTGTTTTCTGCCGTGGCGGTTCATACGCGCCAGCACCGTATCCGAGATATGCTGAATCGGAATGTCCATGTATTTGACGAGGCGGTCGTTCGTACGGAACTCCTCGATCAGCTCGTCGGTGATCTTATCGGGATAGCAATAGAGAATCCGGATCCACGGAATCTTCGTCTCCTCGGTGATCCGACGGACAAGGGCGGCGAGCTTATACTCTCCGTAAAGATCAAGACCGTAGCGCGAGCTGTCCTGTGCGATCAGGTTGATCTCCTTCACGCCGAGTGTCTCCAGCTCCTTCGCCTCCGCGATCAGAGAGTCCATCGGGCGGGAACGGAAATGCCCGCGGATCAGAGGAATCGCGCAATAGGTGCAACGGTTGTCACACCCCTCGCCGATCTTCAGATACGCGCTGTATTCGGGGGTGGTGAGAAGTCTCTCGCCGCCGAGGGGCGAGCTCTCCTTGTCTTCAAAGGAGGTGTACTTCTCCCCCGCCTCCACCGCACGGAGGGCGTCCGTGATATGCGCGATACTTCCGACGCCGAGGAGGGCGTCCACCTCGGGCATCTCTCTCATCACTTCTTCACGATACCGTTCCACAAGGCAACCGGTTGCTATGATATGTTTACATTTTCCGTGTTTTTTGAGCCATGCGACATCAAGAATACTGTCGATTGACTCCTTCTTTGCACTCTCGATAAAGCCGCAGGTGTTGACGACGATGATCTCCGCCTCGGTCTCATCGGGCGTAATTTCGTACCCCGCATCATGCAGGGTGCGAAGCATCACCTCGGTGTCAACCAGGTTCTTGGAACAGCCGAGGGAGATGAATCCGACTTTTGTCATAAGATTTCGGTGATCCTTTCCGGATTATTTCAGAAACTTTTTGAATTTTTCTCTGTACTTGAGAAGATAGATCCGCACAACGACGGTAATCAGCTTGTCATACGCAAAGAGCGTGATGTTGGCAAGCAGGTAAAGCAGAACATTCAGATACCAACGGTCGTACCCGATGTCCTGCATGCCGAGGACAAAACGCACCACGGCGTAAAGCGCCGCGAATTGCAGGTTGAAAAGCACCAGCTTCACCGGGAACCACGCCCCGCGCGGCAGGCGCTCTATGTACCCTTTCAGAATCGGATACACGCCGAAGAGCAGGAGAAATTCCGCCCACACAAAACTGTGCGGGAAGAAAATAAAGGACAAAAGAGAGGCGGCAAGCCATGTGCAGAAATTGTACGGCTTCCCGATTTCGATCTGAACGAATACCACGGTGATCGACGCGACCGCCACGATCGTTAAATCGAGCGTCTCGATCACGGCGCCGAGCACCATCAGGGCGACGGCGAGCGCCGTCATCATGGCACTGAGCGTAATCTTCTTTGTCTCCTTCATGGCTTAAATGCAGGGGATCAGATCCCCGCCCATACATTCGCAGAGGCAATCGCAGAGTTTGATCGTCAGGCAGACCTCGCAACAGTCGGAGGACGAGTCGCGCGTCGTGTTCCCCACCCCGCCGTAATAGGTACTGCCGTACCCGCGCGCGGAATTGTTGAACATCTCCTTTGCCTTCTGATATTCCATGTTCCCGGGCTCCATATCGCACGCGATCTCCAGCTCCCGCATCGCGTCGTTGACATTGCCCCGCCGCATGATGAGGATACTGTTCAGATAGTGCCATTCGGCAATCCGCTCTCCCTCGGGAACCGAGGAAATCAGACGGGACGCCTCGCCGAAGCGGTGCGCGTTCAGCGCCTTGCGGATCTCGGTATAGATCCCGCCCGCCGAACTGTGCTCATAGCTTCCCGTGCCGGAGGACGACTGTCCGCCTCCCGCACGCTCCTTGCGGATCTGCTCATAGGCGGCGTTGACCTCCTGCATTTTCTCCACGGCGAGATCTTTTAAGGGGTTGTCGTCTCCGTAGTTGTCGGGATGGTACTTCCGCGCGAGGGTGCGGTACGCCTCCTTGATCTGATCGTCGGTGGCGTCTCTTGATACGCCGAGTATGGTATACGGATCTTTCATGCCTCGGGGTTCCTTTCTTCGGACACATGGGATTTCGCATCGTGCTCTTCGTCCGTTAAGAAGGCGATGCGGCGGACAAGTCCGCGATAGGTGATATTTTTGATGAGGTTCTCGAGAATTCTGCGGTTCTCAAACGGGAGAAGCTCGACGGCGGACGCCATGCGCGACGCCTCGAGAAGCAGTGCGGTGTGAATCGTCTCGCGATTTTCTTTTGACAGCGGCTTTCCGCCGTAGGAGAGGACATAGGGGTTATACCGCCCCTTCGCCGCGTCCTTTTCGTAATCTTCCGCGGCATCGGCGGCGTAAATGAACTTACCGAGCCGATAGCCGATCTCCCGTGTCACCCGCGCTTCCCGCTCGGGGAGTCCCTCGGCAAACACCGCGCCGAGCAGATCGCCGAATGCCGAAGCCGGCGGATCCACCCGTGAGAGTCCCGCGCGCTCCATCTCCGAAATCTCGGAGAGCTTTTCCGCCATCAGGCGATCGAGCGCCTCGTATCCCGCACGGCGTCTCGCACCCGAGAGAATCGGGCGGAGGGGAAGCGTCGCGACACGCGCCGTGACGCCCTCGTCCGCGAGGTCGTCACGCATCTTATGATAGGAGAGCAAGGCGAACACGCGGGCGGTATAGGTGATCGCCGCGTTTTTGTTCAGCATGTTCCGCTTTTTCATCGGGTGGACGGCACAGCGTCGCATACGGGAGGAAAATTCCTCCTCCCCGATAAAAAGCATACGCACAAGAGCCAGGAAGACGGCATCATAGCTGAGCGTCACGCGGGAAGCGTTCCCCGTAACGCGCCCCATCTCACGGCAGATCCCGCAATAGGTCGCCCGGTAAAAGTCGTAATCCTTGACGCGGAGCTCGCCGCTGTCTGGTTTTACATAGCCGAACATACCGTCTCCTCTCTTTTGATTTCTGAAGGCGCGCCGCTTTTTATTCGGTCTTCATGCCCTTTCTCGTCAGGGCGATGCGGTGCTTCGCCACATCGACATCCTTGATCTTGACATCAATGACATCGCCGACCGAGAAGAGGTCGGAGGCACGCTTGACAAACTTGTCGCTCATCTCGGAGATGTGGAGCAGTCCGTCGTGGTGCACGCCGATGTCGACAAAACAGCCGAAATCGACCACATTGCGCACGGTGCCCTTGAGCTGCATATCCGGCTTCAGGTCGGTGATCTCCAGAACATCGGTCGAAAGAATGGGCGCGGGCGCGTCGTCACGGATATCGCGTCCCGGCTTCTCCAGTTCCTTGATAATATCTTCGAGAGTCGGCTCGCCGCAACCGAGCTCTTTCGCGAGCTTTGCCTTGCCGTACTGTTCCGCCTTGAAGCGGAGGAGCGCCAGGTTGTTCGCTCTCACATCGTCATCGGTATAGCCGAATTTCGCAAGAAGCGCCTCGGCGATCGGATAGGACTCGGGGTGCACGCCGGTGGAGTCGAGCACATCCTTCGCACCCGGGATTCTGAGGAAGCCCGCGCACTGGACAAACGCCTTCTCGCCGATCTTCGGCACCTTGAGAATCTGTTTTCTCGTCTTGAATTCCCCGTTCGCCTCACGGAAGGCGACAATGTTTTTCGCCGCCGTCATATTGATACCCGATACATAGGAAAGAAGCGAATAGGACGCCGTGTTGATGTCGACGCCGACGCCGTTGACGCAGTCCTCGACCACGCCGCCGAGCGCCTCGGACAGACGCGCCTGCTTCATATCGTGCTGATACTGACCGACGCCGATCGCCTTCGGCTCGATTTTCACAAGCTCGGCGAGCGGATCCTGAAGGCGTCTCGCGATCGACACCGCGCTTCTCTGGGTCACATCGAAGTCGGGGAACTCCTCGGCACCGAGCTTCGACGCCGAATAGACCGAGGCGCCCGCCTCGGAAACGATCGTATATTTCACGCCCTTCGGGCAATGGGGATCACGCAGGGTGTCGGCGATGAAACGCTCCGACTCACGGGACGCCGTGCCGTTGCCGATGGAGATGACATCAATCTTGTATTTTTCGATCAGGGCGAGCACTTTCCGCTTCGATCCTTCGATATCGCAACGCGGCTCAGTGGGATAAATAACGCCCGTGTCGAGCACTTTTCCCGTCTTGTCGACAACCGCCAGTTTACATCCGGTACGGAAACCGGGGTCGTAGCCGAGCACCGTCTTGCCTTTCAGAGGCGAGACAAGCAGAAGGTTTCTGAGGTTCTCCGCAAAGACCTTCAGCGCGCCCTCCGACGCGTCGTCAAAGAGTGCGGTACGCACTTCTCTCTCGATCGCCGGGAAGAGAAGGCGCTCATAGGCATCGGTCAGCGTCGCCATCAGATAGGGCAGTGCGGGCGACTTCTTATTGGTAATCACGCGGGCGACCAGCTGTGCGATCGCGTCCTCCTCGGACACATTCACCGACACCTTCAGGAATTCCTCCTTCTCGCCGCGGTTGATCGCGAGGATCCGGTGCCCCTTCAGCTTCTTGATCGGCTCCGAGAAGTCGTAGTAAGTCTCATAGACCGAAGTCTCGTCCTTCGTCCCCTTCGCGTCGAGCGTTCCGTGCTCAAAGGTAAAGGCGCGGAGCAGCTTACGGATCTCGGCATCGTTGGAAACATCCTCCGCGATGATATCCGACGCGCCGGCGAGCGCCGCGGCGGCATCGGGAACCTCTTTTCCCTCCTCCGTTGAGATGAACTCCTCGGCATACACATCAATCGCGGGATCGTAGCTGTCCCGCTGCTCCATGATATAGTTCGCGAGAGGCTCCAGCCCCTTTGCACGGGCGATGGATGCGCGGGTCGTACGCTTCGGCTTGAAGGGACGGTAGATGTCCTCCAGCTCGACAAGCGTCTTTGCGTTCTCGAGGGCGAAGGTGATCTCGGGCGTCAGCTTCTCCTGCGCGGCGATCAGCGCGGAAATCTCTTCCTTGCGCTCATTGAGCTTGCGCAGATATTGCAGTCTGTCATAAAGTTCACGCAGGATCGTGTCGTCAAGGCTCCCCGTCACCTCTTTGCGGTATCGGGAAATGAAGGGAATGGTGTTCCCCTCGTCGATGAGCGCGACGGTCTTCTCCACCTGCTCTTCCTTTAAGGAAAGTTCCTTTGCCAGTGTTTTCAGAATGTCCATGTGTTCTCCTTTTAATGTGTCCCGCGGCTTTCGCGGTATGTTTGATCTTTTTGTTTTTTACTCCGCGGCGCGAAGTCCCGCGATTTCCTCTTCCGTAAGGGGGCGGAATTCTCCGCGGGCGAGCGACGGATCGAGCGGAATGTCGGCAAAGCGCACCCGCTCAAGCGAGGTGACGCGGCAACCGACCGCCTCGGCCATGCGCTTGATCTGATGATACTTCCCCTCCGTCAGGACGATATGTCCCGACAGGCGGTTATCGGACGGCAGAAGGCGCGCGCTCTTGCACACCTCGCCCCCGTCGATCGTCAGTCCCGTGGCGAAGCGCTCTTCGGCGCCCCTCGGAAGCGGGCAATCCACCGTGAAGGCGTATTCCTTCTCCACATGCCGTCTCGGCGTCAGGAGTCTGTGCGCCAGTGCCCCGTCATTGGTAAGGATCATCAACCCGAGCGTGTCCTTATCGAGCCGACCGACCGGGAAAAGATCCATATGCCGGATCCTCTCGGGCAAAAGCTCGGTCACTCACGGATACCGCCTGTCCTCCGTCGCACTGACATACCCTGCGGGTTTGTTCAGCATGTAGTAGACGAAACGGTGATAGACGAGCTCCTCGCCGAGGTAGGTCACACGGTCGACGGTGGGGTCGATGTGGCGGGAAAGAACCCTGACCCGCACCCCGTTCAGAAGCACGCCGCCGCGCGCGGCACTCGCTGCCGCACTCCGGCGCGAGGCGACCCCGAGGTCGGAAATCATTTTGTCAATCCGCATGCCCTGTCTCCCTTTTTCCGTGATAGCCTTTATTGTATCATATTTTTTCTTTTTTGTAAAGAGAAAATATTTTAATTCTTTGAAAACAGCGAAATCGGGAGACGCCGATTTTTCCCGCATAATTTCGCCGTTTCGCCGAAGAATATATCATAGCATCACAAAAGACCGGCGTTTGCCGTGTTTCGATCAAAAAACAGGAGATATCCTTATGATAAAATTTCCGAAACGAACCGTGTCCGTCCTTCTCGCCGCAGCCCTCCTTCTCGGGTACGCGGCGGTTCTCTCTTCCTGCAACCGCACGGAGGGTATCACGATCCGCTACCTGAACTTCAAGCCCGAGATCGCGGACAAATACAAAGCGCTCGCCGCCGAGTACGAAAAAGAAACGGGCGTGCGCGTCCTCGTCGACACCGCCGCCAACAACGCCTACGAGCAGACCCTCGCGGCAAAAATGTCGACCTCCGAAGCGCCTACCCTCTTCCAGATCAACGGTCCGAAGGGCTACGCCGCGTGGGCGGACTATTGCGCCGACCTCTCGGATACCGAGCTTTACCGCCATCTCTCGGACAAGAACCTTGCCGTCACGGGTGCCGACGGCGGTGTTTACGGAATCCCCTATGTCGTGGAAGGCTACGGAATCCTCTATAACAAGGCGATCACAGATGCCTATTTCTCCCTCTCGGAGAGAAACACTTCTTTTACCTCTATGGACGACATCAAAAACTTTTCCGATCTCTCTGCTCTCGTCACAGACATGACGGCAAAAAAGAGCGCCCTCGGTATCGACGGCGTCTTCGCCGCCACTTCGCTGAAAAGCGGCGAGGACTGGCGTTGGCAGACGCATCTCGCGAATCTTCCGATCTATTACGAATTCCGCGACCGCGGGGTCGATCTCTCCTCCGATGCGACGAAGACCATCGAATTCTCCCATGCGGAAAATTTCAAGAACATTTTTGATCTTTATATCAACAATTCCACCGTCGACCGCCGCACGCTCGGCACGAAGACCGTCGTCGACTCCATGGCGGAGTTTGCTCTCGGTAAGTGTGTCATGGTGCAGAACGGCAACTGGGCATGGAGTCAGATTGCCGATGTCGCGGGTAACAAGGTAACGGCGGACAATATCAAGTATCTGCCGATCTATACCGGCGTTTCCGGAGAGGAGATGCAGGGACTTTGCATCGGTACCGAAAACTTCTATGCCATCAATAAAAAGGCAAGTGCCGAAGAGCAAAAAGCCGCCGCCGACTTCATCTGGTGGCTCTATTCGAGCGAGTACGGAAAGCAGTATATCACCGAAGAGCTCGGCTTTATCGCGCCGTTTGACACCTTCACCGAAGACGAAGTGCCGAGCGATCCCCTCGCGAAAGAGGTGCTCCGCTATATGCAAAACGAAAGTCTCACCTCGGTACCGTGGAACTTCACGGTCTTCCCCTCGCAGAAATTCAAGGACGATTTCGGCGCCTCCCTTCTCCGTTACGCGCAGGGAAGCAAGGATTGGGCAGCCGTCAAGTCGGACATGATCGCAAGCTGGAACCGCGAGAGCACCTCATAAAAGGAGGGGCACACCGTGAACTCCAGCACCTTACGAAAATATTTTCCTCTCTTTGTCCTGCCGACCCTTCTCTCGTTCTGCCTTTCCTTCGTCGTTCCCTTTCTCCTCGGTGTCGGGCTGTCCTTCACCGAGTTTACCACCGTGACAAACGCGAAGTGGTGCGGCTTTCAGAATTATATCAAGGCGTTTACCGATGACACGGGATTTCTCCACGCGCTCGGATTCACCTTTCTCTTCACCGTCGTCTCCATCGTGACGGTCAATATCTTCGCCTTCGCGCTGGCGCTCCTCTTAACACGCGGCATCCGCGGGACGAACCTTTTCCGCTCGGTCTTCTTCCTTCCGAATCTGATCGGCGGCATCGTCCTCGGGTATATCTGGAATCTGCTCATCAACGGCGTGCTCGCGAACTTCGGCGTCGACATCACCTATGCCGCCTCCTACGGCTTTTTCGGACTGGTTCTGCTGACGAACTGGCAGCTCATCGGCTATATGATGGTGATCTATATCGCGGGACTTCAGAATGTCCCCGAGGATCTTCTGGAAGCGGCGGCGATCGACGGCGCCTCTCCCGCGAAGACTCTCTTCCGTATCAAGATCCCCGCCGTCATGCCCTCAATCACCATCTGCACCTTTCTCACCCTAACCAACTCCTTCAAAATGTTCGATCAGAACCTCGCCCTGACGGCAGGCGCCCCCGAAAAGAGCACCGAGATGCTCGCCCTCAACATCTATAATACCTTCTATGGAAGAATCGGCTGGCAGGGGGTCGGACAGGCAAAGGCGGTTGTCTTCTTTATCATTGTCGCTCTGCTCGCGCTTCTGCAACTGAAGCTGACGGCAAGTCGGGAGGTGGAAAGTTAAAATGCAGGTTAAAACGAGCAAAAGCGCAACCAATGTTGTCA
Source organism: uncultured Clostridia bacterium (assembly GCA_937892405.1). Classification (GTDB taxonomy): domain Bacteria; phylum Bacillota; class Clostridia; order Oscillospirales; family CAG-272; genus UBA1740. Next base: position 1,290 of record CALAFS010000112.1, on the reverse strand, counting down.
TTTTCGTCATTTTATGTGTCCTCGCCGTCTTCTTTCTGATTCCTGTGCTTCTCGTTGTGATGAACTCTTTCAAGTCGCGTTTTTATATTTCCGGCGACCCTTTCGCTTTTCCGAATGCCACGACCTTCGTCGGATTCCAGAACTATCTTTCGGGGCTTTCGGCGACGGGATTTTTTGCCGCCTTCGGCAGATCTCTTTTCATTACCGTCTTTTCCGTCGCGGCAATCCTGATCTTCTGTTCCATGACGGCGTGGTACCTTCTGCGTGTGAGGAGCCGCCTCTCCCGCGCCCTTTATTATCTCTTTGTTTTCAGCATGATCGTCCCCTTTCAGATGGTCATGTACACGATGACCTTTACGGTGAACCGTCTCGGACTCGCGAACCTTCCCGGCATGATTCCCGTCTATCTCGGATTCGGCGCGGGGCTCTCGGTATTCATGATGAGCGGCTTTCTGAAAAGCATACCGCATGAGATCGAAGAGGCGGCAACGATCGACGGCGCCTCCCCGATCGGCACCTTCTTTCTCGTCGTCTTCCCGATTCTGAAACCGACCACCGTCACCGTCGCGATCTTAAACACCATGTGGATCTGGAACGACTATCTTCTGCCCTACCTCGTTCTCGGCACCGACAAAAAGACGATCCCCGTCGCGATTCAGATCGCCATGCAGGGCGCCTACGGATCGACCGACTACGGCGGTCTGATGGCAATGCTCGTCCTCGCGATCCTTCCGATCGTGATCTTCTATCTCTTCGGACAAAAGTATATTATCAAGGGTGTTGTCGCAGGAGCGGTGAAAGGATAGGCGTGAAAGTATAAGTTCGCTATATGGGAGCGTTTCCGTGTTTCACGCACGAATTTCCCTCAAAACGGGTCCCAAACCCGTTTTGGTTTCCAAATGGAAACATCGGGAAATTCCAAGCCTTTGATTAGTGGCAAAATGCAGATGGCGTGAAAGTATAAGTTCGCTATATGGGAGCGTTTCCGTGTTTCACGCACGAATTTCCCTCAAAACGGGTCCCAAACCCGTTTTGGTTTCCAAATGGAAACATCGGGAAATTCCAAGCCTTTGAGTGGGATAGAAATTGAATGGTGCGAAAGCAGAAGTTTGTAGTATAGGCACGCTCTCGTGTTTCGCACATGAATTTCCCTCAAAACGGGTCCCGTCCCGTTTTGGTTTTCTAAAGAAAACATCGGGAAATTCCAAGCCTTTGATTAGTGGCAAAATGCAGATGGCGTGAAAGTATAAGTTCGCTATATGGGAGCGTTTCCGTGTTTCACGCACGAAT
>CALAFS010000111.1 GCA_937892405.1 uncultured Clostridia bacterium | reverse complement strand
GGCGCCGGGGTAACGGTGATCGGCTCTCCCGCTGGGGACGAGGCAGGGGCGAAGCGGATCGTCGACGCCTTTCGCTCGGCGGGGATCGAGACGGTGTTCTCCCCCGATGTGAAGCGTCTCTTGTGGGAAAAACTGTTTGTCAACATGACGATCAACCCGATCACGGCACTTCTCGATAAAAAGATCGGATTTGTCGCGGAGAGTGCGTTCGCGGGGGAGCTTGCGCGGGTGCTGATCTCGGAAGCAGTCGCGGTCGCACGGGCGGACGGAGAGGAATTCTCCGCCGACGAGCTGACCCGGTCGGTACTTCATACGGCAAACCTCCTCTCCGAAGGAAAAGCCTCCATGTGTCAGGACATCGAAAAAGGGCGCCCGACCGAAATCGACTACATCAACGGCGCAGTCGTGAGACTCGGAGAAAAATATAATATCCCCACCTTGACGCACGACGCCATCGTACGCCTGATCCATGCAAAAGAAGCCGTCGCACGCGGATAACAGACAATATTGCAAAGTATAGTTATAAAAAGCCGACAGAAAAATGAACTTTCTGTCGGCTTTTTATATTCTCATTCGCTGTCATGGAAAAGACGGCGATCCCGCCAAAAACTGTCGCTTTTTCGGATTTTATCCGAGGGGTGGAAGCTCGCTCTCGTGAAGCTTTACCCCAGCGGCGCGAAGGGCGCTCTGGAGTTTTTCCGTTTTGAGGGCGGAAAAGTCGTCGGAGAGCGCGGCGGCGACACCCGCCGCCTCACCGGTGACAGCACAGCACGGGATCACGCGCATGATGTCCCATATATCGTCCTCGACCGAGGTGCATCTGCCGGCGAAGATCAGATTCTTCATCTTCGGAGAGAAGAGAGTGCCGAAGGGAACCTCAAAGACCGGACCGCGGCGACGCCAGTCGGAGACCATGCCGACCGAGTCGGCAAAGGGGGTATGCACTTCCCTCTCGGCGAGGGTATAGACGCCCGCGATGCGGCGGGTCATGCGGAGCTCGGGGATCGAGGCGATATTGACCGGCTGATAGTCGGGATCCTCCGCCCGATGTTTTTTCACATCGGAGAGAATGGCGGCGTGCGCCATCTCGCAAAGCTCGCTGTTCTCCTCCGCCGAGAGTCCCGTAAAGCGGCGCTCGGTCAAAAACACCTGCTTTTCTTTTCCGAGGGCAGCCGCCGGCGTCTCGCAGAAGCCGTGCGGACGGAGGACATAGCCGTCCTTTCCGTAGGAATAGTACCAGGCGGCAAGAACATTGCCGCGGGAAAAAGTCACGGTGGGAATCCCCGCCAGATGAGCGAGGTCGGCATCTCCCGTCGCGTCGACAAAGGAGGCCGCCGCAATGGCGGATCTGCCCGACTTGTTTTCGACGATGACGGCGCGCATACGGTCTCCCTCGCACTTCGTCGCGACGACGGTCGTGCCGTAGAGGATCTTCACCCCTTCGGAGAGAAGGAGACGCTCGGCATCGATCGCGAGGAGGGAGGGATTGAAATTCACCTCAAAGCGGGGATCCTTCACGCCGCGCTTTGCGGGATCGGAGGAGACAATCCAGTTTTCGTACCCGCGCTTTCCGTCGGCATAGTTTGCGACCGAGAGGCGCAGAAGCTCCTCGGCGAGTCCGAAGCTGACCTGTCTGCCGTACCCGTCGCACAGGGGAAGATAGATCGTGACAAGTCCCGCGGTAGCAAGCCCGCCGAGCAAAAAGCCGCGCTCGAGCAGGATCACGCGCTTTCCCTGTCTTGCCGCGGCGAGTGCCGCCGCGATACCGGCGATGCCGCCGCCCGCGACCAGGACATCGGCGCTCTCGCGGACTTCGGTCTTTAAGGTTTCTTCAATCATCATAGGGTCACCCTCCGGGATATTTCTTCTTTTTCCTCATTATATCACAGAGCGGTTTGGTTTGCAAGAGTCAGGCGGAAAAATAGCGAGCGAGGAATTCTTTCGTTCTCTCCTTTTCGGGAGAGGTGAAGATCTTCTCCGGGGTGCCCTCCTCGACAATGACGCCCCCTTCCATAAAGACGACGCGGGAGGCGACATCGCGTGCGAACGCCATCTCATGCGTGACGACCATCATGGTCAGCCCCTCCGCGGCGAGCTCCTTCATGACGGCGAGCACCTCGCCGACCATCTCGGGGTCGAGCGCGCTCGTCGGCTCGTCGAAGAGGAGAACCTCCGGGTTCATCGACAATGCGCGGGCGATGGCGACTCTCTGCTTCTGTCCGCCCGAGAGCTGTCGGGGACGGGCATCGCGATAGGGCGCCATGCCGACCTTTTCAAGATAATGAAGCGCGATCTTCGTCGCCTCCTCACGAGCTCGTCCGAGGACGATTCTCTGCCCTCTCACGCAGTTTTCAAGGGCGGTCATATTCTCAAAGAGGTTGAAGCTCTGAAAGACCATGCCGACGCGGGCGCGATAAGAGGAGAGGTCGAAGCCTCGCGCCGTAATGTTCTCCCCGTGAAAGAGGATTTCCCCGCCGGTCGGTGTCTCGAGCAGGTTGACACAGCGGAGCATGGTGCTCTTTCCCGAACCGGAAGAACCGATCACGCACACGACCTCGCCTGCAAAAAGAGAGAGGTCGATATCGCGGAGCACCGCGTGGGTGCCGAAGGATTTTTGCAGATGGGAGAGGGTGATAACGGGTTCAGTCATTCGGGATTTCCTCCGTGGTTCTGTGGATATGGATCTCCGCATCGGGATCCGACTGGGAGCCGAAGACGGTGTAGCTGTCCTTGCCCGCGAGCTTTCTCTCGCAGAGGCGGAGAAGGCGGGTGACGGTGAAGGTCATCAGGAAATACAAAAGACAGACGACAAAATAGTTCTGGAACATTTGGAGATTGAACCGCTTGATGACATCGGCATAGTAGTAAAGCTCCGCGACGCCGATGACATTCAGCACCGAGGTGTCCTTGATGTTGATGACGAACTCATTGCTGACGGAAGGAAGAATATTGCGCATGACCTGCGGGATCACGACATGGAGCATCGTGTCCCTGTGTGTCATGCCGATCGCCGCCGCCCCCTCAAACTGCCCCTTGTCGATCGAGAGAATTCCGCCGCGGACAATCTCCGCCATATAGGCGCCCGTGTTCACCGAGACGATGAACATACCCGCACCGAGAAGCGGCAGGGTGTTCCCTCCCGTGGCGAAGGCATAGCCCCAATAGATCACCATCGCTTGCACCATCATGGGAGTGCCGCGGAAAATCTCGATATAAACGCTGAAAAAGCCGTTCGCGAATTTCTGAAGAGCGCGTAGCGGTGCCTTCCCCGCGAGGGGCGCCGTGCGGAGAATCCCGATCAGAAGCCCGATCAGAAGTCCGATGACCGTGCCGACCAAAGCGATCAACAGAGTGTTCGCCACACCCATGAGAAGGTAGTTCCAATAGTTCTTAAAAATATTGAATATGTCAACAAAAAATTGCATTTTCGTATCCTCGTGAAATCAGACTCGGGATTCTGCGGTCACTTTTTATAGATCACGACGAGGTTCGAGGAATAGTAAGGCGTCGAAAAGTCGAGCTTTTCGCGGCGCTCTTCGGTTGGGGACATGCCCGCGACGATAGCGTCATAGGTGCCCGCCTCCACGCCGTTGATCAGGCTGTCCCAGTCGACCGCGTAAACTTCGAGGGTCATACCGAGGGCGTTCGCGATATATTTCGCGATCTGCACATCATAGCCATTCGCATACAGCCCCGCTCCGTTCGCCCCGGAGATCGGCACGGCGCCGCCGTCGGCGGTCGTCTGCGTCCAGTTGAAGGGGTCGTAAGCGCACTCCATCGCGATCTTCAGCGTGCCCGTCGGGTGCTCGGGCGCGTCGTTTTTCACCGAATATCCGTCGACACTGCCGCCCGAGCGCAGGGTGAACATCTCCTCCATGAGGGCGCTCTTCTGTGCATCGGTGAGGGTGGCGAGGACGGCATTGATCTTTTCGACGAGGGGGGAACCCTTCTTACAGCCGACGGCGATCGCGGTATCGTCCGCCGTCGCGGTAAAGCCGTTTTCGTTGTTCGTGAATTTCAGATAGCCGAGGGACGGATCCTTGCGGCAATTGACGAAGGCTGTCGGCTCCTCGGCAATGTAGCCGTCGATGGCGCCCGATTTCAGCGCGGCAAGGAGGGCGTCAAAGTCGGCGTAGACCTGCCCCTTGACATTCGGGATCTGCGTGCGGGCGATCTCATGATAGGTGCCCGACTGCGCGCTGATATAGGTGCCCGCAAGATCGGCGACCGAGCCAGCGCCCGAGATGTCGGTCTGCGTGCGCCCGCCGCAGGAGGCGAGAGTGAGGAGGCTCCCTGCCAGCATGGCAAGGGCGAGGAGGGTGGAAAGAAGTTTCTTCATGACGGTTTCCTTTTCTGTCCGAAAATTTCAAACAAAAAAGCCTGTGACAGTATCACAGGCAAAAAACCGTTATGACGCCCGAAAGGGCGAAATACGCGCAGCTTTTGGCACCGTGATAGCTCTCCGCAAAATTGCGACAGTGGCATACATCTTCTGCATGCCCCCAACAAAGCACAGGCGCCAACCCACGCTTCATTTCGGCGAAAACTCCTTTCCCCGCGGCTTTGACGAACCGTCCATCGGGTGACTCATAGTTTCCGCGCCTCTATCCTTGGGCGTTTTTGAATGATTGCTAACATTATATCGCGTCGGAGAAAAAAAGTCAACCGTTTTCTTGCCCCGCCGCGCGATTTTCGGCGCTTTCACCTAAAAACCAAAAAAATCCGCGCACCGTCTCGGCAAAAGTGCACGGATTTTCAAGGTGAAATCAGACAAGCAAAAAGCAGAACGCCGTCAGAAGAACAAGGAATATCACATTGACAAGGGTGAAAAGACGGAGGTAAGCGCCGCCCCGCCCCGGGTTCTCTTTGGTATAAGTACGGAAGGTAATGAGGCTCGCAAGCGAAGCGATCAGGGTACCGGTGCCACCGATGTTCACGCCGAGAAGCAGAGCGCGGTAATTGTCGGTGAAGCGGGAGAGGAGAATCGCGCTCGGAACATTGCTGATGACCTGGCAGGAAAGAACACTGAAAAGGAGCGTACTTTTCTCAAGCAAAGAAGAAAAGAGCATACGGACACCCTCAATCCGCGACATATTGCCCGAGAAGACGAAAAACGCGGCAAATGTAAACAAAAGTGCGTAATCCACCTGTAAAAGCGCGCGTCGGTCAAGGAAAAGAAGCGCCACGGGGATCAGAATCAGCGCCGTCCAATAAGGCAAAGTGCGGAAGACAACCAGAATCGAATAAGCAAAAAGAAGAAGATATACCCCCGTGCGCGCGGGCGGAAGCGTGATGTCTTCCCCGCCGATGGTGAGCGGCT
>CALAFS010000110.1 GCA_937892405.1 uncultured Clostridia bacterium | reverse complement strand
CGTGAATGGAAGGCAATGCGTAGCGGGTCGTCGGGGGCGCCGACCCCTACAAATGGGGAGCGCTTTTGACTCAATTTTTCGTTTTTCAAGGAGTGCGTAGGGCGGGCGCCCGATGGGCGCCCCTACGATGGAAACGGGCGAAAATGCCTCGGGGTGAGCGCGGGCGAAAGGTAAGGCGTGCGGGTCGTCGGGGGCGCCCTTGGCGCCGAGCCATACAAGTAAGAGAAAACAAGCGGGTGACCATCGGTCGCCCGCTCTTTTACCGTTTTTTATTGCTTTTTGCTCTTTTGATGTTTTTTTGTTTTTCGGTTTTTTATTTCTGCTCCACGCCGTCGGAGAACACTTTTACAAGGCGCAAGTCGTCCGTCACGAGGAGGAAGTCTGCGTCATATCCGACCTCGATCTTTCCTTTGTTCAAGCCCATCAGGCGTGCGGGATTTTCGCTCGCCGCGCGGATTGCCGTCTCTTCGGGAATTCCGAAGGACACCGCGCGCCGCATGCACTCGAAGAGATCGGTCGTCGATCCTGCGATCGCGCCCGACTCAATGCGTGCGACTCCGTCTTTCAGGATCACCTTCTGTCCGCCGAACATGAATTCTCCGTCATCGAGCCCCGTTGCACGAAGGGAATCGCTGATGAGCACCACACGATCGTCTCCGAAGAGGCGGAACAGGAGACGAACCATCGCCGGATGCACATGGATTCCATCCGAGATCAACTGCGCGTACGCGCCGCAGTCCGCGGCGGCAGGGATCGGTCCCGGCTCTCTGTGGTGCAGGGGTGTCATCGCATTGAAGGTATGCGTCAGGCAGGTCGCACCGGCGCGGAATGCCCGCACCGCCGTGTCGTAATCGCACGCGGTGTGCCCGAGTGCCACGACGATCCCGCACGCACGGATGAATTCTTCCGAACCTGCAAGCTCGGGGGCGAGGGTAATCAGCTTCACATTTTTACATTCTTTCAGAAGCTCCATGGTCGGCGCCTTGATGAACTCCTCGTTCTGCGCGCCCTTGTACTTCTTGCTGATGAAGGGACCCTCGAGATGAAATCCCGGGATGTGCGCTCCGGGAAATCCCGTGATCGGCGCCTCGGTCGCCCGTCTGATGTCCTCGAAGGACATCGTCATGGTCGTCGGATACCATGTCGTGATACCGTGTGCGAGTTGGTATGCCGCCATCTCGGGGAGGTTCCCCTCCATGGTGTCATAGCCAAGACATCCGTGACTGTGAATGTCGATCAGACCCGGAATGAGCTTCAGCCCTTCGCCGTCGATCACTTTGCCACCGTCGGCGTGCACATCGCCGATATGAGTGAATCTACCGTTTTCTACCTGTATATCCGTGATTTTTTCTTTGATTTTTACATTTTTGATAATCATGCGGAAACGATCCTTTCTTCCCGCCCGTCGCGGGATTCTCCGATTTTTTATAGCCGCAGGGCACACCTGCTGCCCGCCGTGGCGGGCAGGGGAGGTTGTCCCGCTTTTTTCTCCACCCCTGATTTTATCACAAAGGGAGAAGAAAGTCAAGAAAGCGTCTTGATTTTACCACGGGAATCGGCTATAATAATGATATCACCGTGAGAAAACATCGGCGGAACGGAGAAGAAGGCAGTATGATTTCAAGAGTATACAGTTGTGGAATTTACGGGATTGACGGATTTCCCGTAACGGTAGAGTGCAGTGCATGGGACAGAGTCCCGTGCTTTGAGCTGGTCGGTCTGCCCGACGCGGCGGTCAAGGAGGCGAAGAACCGCGTCCGTTCCGCCTGCGAGAACAGCGGTTACCTCTTTCCGCCCCTTGACATTATGGTCAACCTCGCGCCTGCCGATATCAAGAAGGAAGGCACCGCGTTCGATCTTGCGATCCTGACCGCCATTTTGCAATGTGACGGCGTGATCCCCCATGACCTCGACCTTTCGGAGAAGTGCCTGATCGGTGAGCTTTCCCTCACCGGCGAGCTTCGCCCCGTTGGCGGCATTCTCCCGATGTGCGTCGCCGCCAAGGAGGCGGGGCAGAAGGAGGTCTATGTGCCCGAAGGGAATCTCGGAGAGGCGACCGTCGTCTCCGGGATCCGCGTGTATGGCGTGCGCGACTTCCGCTCCCTTGTCCGTCATTTCCGCGGGGAAGCCTGCCTGCGTCCTGCCACGAATGTCTCCTTTGCCGCCGCGCTCTCCGAGCGTCGGAATACCGGCGATTTTTCGGAGGTGAAAGGGCAGAGAAGGGCGAAGCGCGCCCTCGAGGTTGCCGCTGCCGGCGGACACAATGTCCTGATGATCGGTCCTCCCGGCTCGGGAAAATCCATGCTCGCGAAGCGCATTTCCTCGATCCTCCCCGACCTTACCTTCGACGAGGCGATCGAGACGACGAAAATTCATTCGGTCGCCGGCACCCTGCGCGGCAACCTTGTCACTGAGCGCCCCTTCCGTTCTCCGCACCACACCGTCAGCCCTGTCGGACTGATCGGCGGCGGTGCCACGCCCCGCCCGGGCGAGATCTCTCTGTCGCACAACGGCGTCCTCTTCCTCGATGAGCTCCCCGAATTTCCGAAGCGCGTGACCGACTCCCTTCGTCAGCCGCTCGAGGACGGTGCCGTCACCGTCACCCGAGCCGCCGCGAAGATCACCTTTCCCGCTTCCTTTATGCTTGTCTGCGCGATGAACCCCTGTCGCTGCGGCTATTTCGGCGACCCGACGCATACCTGCACCTGCACGCCCGACGCTGTAAGGAAATACCTTGACCGCATCAGCGGTCCACTCCTTGACCGTATCGACATCGAGATCGAGCTTCCTGCCGTTTCCTTCGATGAAATCTCGGGGAAGGGAGACGGCGGAGAGCCTTCCGCTACCATCCGCACCCGCGTCAACGAGGCGCGCCGCCTCGCCGCCGCCCGCCTTTCGCACGACGGGGAGGATGCCGGGATTCTGAACGCGAAGCTACCGCCCGCCCTCTTACGGAAGTATTGCACGCCCGACAAGGACGGCACCGACCTTCTGCGCGAGGCGTTTGAAAACCTCGGTCTTTCCGCAAGAGGACATGACCGCGTCCTTCGCGTCGCACGCACGATCGCTGATCTTGACGGTGCGGAAACCGTCGGCGCCGATCATATCGCCGAGGCGATTACCTATCGCTCCCTTGACAGAAAATACTGGCGCCATTGAGTTTTTCATTTCCATGCAAAGAGAAAAAGAAGAGAGAGAAACGCGGAATTCTGTGTTTTCTCTCTTTTTTGCATTTCTTTGTAAACGCGCCTGCAACACGGTGTATCTTCTTGAAAATACGGGCATAATGTAAAGTTTTATGTTCATTTTGTCTGTATTTTTCTTTTTTTGCGAGGGGCTTTTTACAGATAGTGCGAAGTCGTGTCGTTGGATTTTTTCTTTTTTATTCGCCTTAGTTTTATTGTATTTTTGTTATGGGGTGTCTCTTTGACTTATCTGTCCGATCGATCGACTGTTGGTTTTTATTGCATATTTTATTTGCGTCCGAATCCGGGGTGCTTCGCGAACGGACGGGCGGTCTGGCTTTTTTTGGCATTGGTTCCGAAAAGCGCACAAAAATCGGGGCGGAAGGGAGAAAAGAGGTGCGAAAAGTGCGTTTTCTCTCTCGTTTTACGGTATTTTTCACAAAAAAGAAGCGCCGTTTGCGGGCAACCTGACGAAGGTGTGCTTCATTTTTGTGGAAAACGGAGAAAATGTTCGGCGTCTTGCACGAAAATAAGAAAATCATCTTGAAAACCTATTAAATAAAATGATATAATAAGTCCACGAATACATTCCGGAGGAAAAACGATGAAGACACTCAAAAAATCATTGATTGCGCTGTTGATTCTCGCCGTGACGCTGTCCCTTGCCGCGGTGATCGCAGTCGCTGTCTCCCCCTCGCCGACCGGTTCGCTGGAGAAGCTGGACGCGCTGATTGCGGAAATCAATGCCGCGCCCACCGCGAAGGAAAAAGCCGCGAAACTGACCGCCGTGTCGTCCTACATGTCGTCCAGCACCTTTGCGGACGAGGATGTCGATGTGGCGCAGGAACACTTTGAAAAGGCGAGCGCCGCCGTCAGCGACTTCACCATTAAAGAAGTGGAGACCCGCCTCGGTGAAGTCGTAAAGATGACGAAGGCGATCGACGCCCGTGTGGAGCTGAACGCCGTACGCGCTCTTCTGAACGGAGAGGGCTATATCGACAGTGCGAGCGGTGCGATCTCCCGCCTGACCGACGATGTGGCGGTCGCCGATGCCTGCATTGATTTAATGTACATAGGCCTCGACGATGTCGACCTGATCGAGCGCGGCGAAGTCCTTCTCGAGTTCGTCAACAAGATCACGGCGACGCCCCTCAACACCGGGTCTGCCTACTACGCGATCTACGAGGAGAAGTACAACGCCGTCGTCGACAAGACCATAGGACTTCTTTATGAAGAACTGGAGACGCACCTTGCCGTTGTCGAGGATACGTCGAGGACCGATGACGAGCGCCTCGCCGCCATCGCGAGCTTCCGCGAGCTGTGCAACCGTTGTTATTTTGACACGACGCGCGCCGACTATATCGCACTGACCGACCGTGTCGCAATCGCCGACGGACAGATCTACCTTGCGAAGATCGCCGCCGCCGAAACCCTTTATGAGAAGGGCGTGATTCTCAAAGAGGCGTGCACCGCACTTGCCGAGTCCGGCATGGCGAACGACACCCCCGATTCGGCAAAGGCGAAATTCTTCGCCGATCATGAAGCCGTGAGAGCCGAGGTTACCGCCGCGCTCTACACGGAGGCAAACCGCCTTCTCGTCGCCGCCGCGGCAGAGGATACGGAAGACCGTGCCTCTCTTCTCGCCGAATATGACAAATATCTCGCCGACTGCTATTTCAATGTGTCGGAAGACCGCTACACCGCTCTCGCAGGCGAGAAGACAGCGGCGGACGCGATCGTTCTCCTGTATGCCGTCAGGGACGCGGCAGACGTCGTAGCGCAGAACAAAGCACTGAAGACTCTTGTCGTTTTTCTCAATAATCATACTCTTAATACGACTGCCGGGCTGGGCGCCGAATTCAACGCGAAGTACAGCGGTGAGAACGGCGTATACGAGACCGTCATGGCAGCGTTCTATGTTCACCTGAAGACGCTGACCGATACGATCGGCAGCGAGACCGTCGACTTTGACGACGCGCGTGCCGCGAAAGAGACGATCCTCGCACTGGAAGAGGAGGGCTTCTTTGAAGCGACCTCCGAAAGACAGTCGGCGTATGCGGCAGACCTTGCCGCCGCAGAGCGCGGTTTCGGAGGCAGAGCCATCGACTGGGCGATCGCCGAGCTCCGCGCCGCCATGGCAATGACCGACCTTGCGGCGAAGAAGTCCCGGATCGAGGACACCGCGAAGGCGTTCGCAGATTACGGCATCGTCAAATACGATGATCCGCAGAGTGATGCGGAAACCGCCTTCAACGCAAAATACGATACCTACACCGACACGCTCTTCTATGCGCAGCTTGATGTCCTTGCCGACGACGCCATCACGGCGAGTGGCGCGGGTACCGAGGATCTCTCCTCGTACTTCAGTGCGATCAAGTCGCATCTCGCTTCCTATTCTTATGATAAAGAGAGCGAAGACTTTCTCGCTTATCAGGCGAAGACCCTCGAGGTCAGAAAGACCTACGGCAAATATGTTCTGGACATTGCCCTCGGCATGTGCGACGATGCGGACGAACTCACCGGTGCCGATATTCTTGCCGCGTACAACCGTCTGAACGCGTACTACCGCTCTCACGATTTCTTTGAAGATCAGGCATACTTCGACTTCCTCGACCGTATGCAGGCGCTCTCCGAACGTGCCAACGCCGCACTCGACGAAGTCAAGGCAAAGCTCGAGGCGGATGTTCCTCTCACCGAGTATGGCGACACGGTGGAGAATGTCATCACCTTCGAGACCGGTAAAGTGACCGGCGTCGGCATGTCGAATAAAAACAGACTCTTTATCGACGAAGAGCACGGCGGTTATAATTCGGATAAGTGCCTGACCCTGACCTATTCCGAAGCCAAGGATATGTATTACAGCTGGGGCGTGAAGAACTACGCCGAGAAGGTCGTCATGGAGTTCGACATCACGACCTTCGGCGAGATGCCGTCCAACCTTGCTTTCGGTACCGGTGCCACCAGTAAGTCCAAGGGACGTGTGTTCCCCCGGTTCTTCAACATGGTCACAACGAACGGCAGAACCGATATCTATACGAAGTCGGGCGGCAAGCTCCTGAAGAGCGATGTCATTCAGCAGGGCGTCTGGACGCACATCGCGCTGACCTACGATCCCGCGACCAAGTATATTCAGATGTATGTCAACTACGAGAAGGCGGGCGAGCCGTATCAGGAGGGGCAGACCGGCTGTATTGACTGGGACTTCTCGGAAGGTCTGCGTCTCGGCTCCTCCAACGCGGGCGGCACGGTTTCTTTCGACAACCTCCGCTCCTATAAAGGAACGGCACCCCGTACGGTGAACCGTTTCCTGACCATGGGAATGGACGATAAGTTCCTCACCTTCGGCAGTTACCTTGAAAGATATCAGAACAATCCCGCCTCCGTCGCGATCACCGACGTCAACTATGCCTACACTCAGATGGGGTCTATTCTCTCTGCCTATTGGTCGAGCACGGTGAACGATTATATCACCGAGGATCCCGATCTTCGTCACATGGTGGATCTCTATCGCTCGACAGATAAAAATGAGATCAACAAAGCGATGAATAATGTCTCCTTCGAAGAGCTGAAGGCACTGTATGACTCCCTTCTTGCGATGGGCGGCAATATCAGCAGCATCGCCAACAGAAGCAACATGCTCGCAAAGATCGACGAATTCATTGCGGATAACGAAGATTCTCTCGATACCGGAAGCGATGAGTACAAGGCATTGCTTGAGGGCATTGAGACAGAGCGTGCAAACCTCGAGCTTGACACGAGAGTCCAGGAGTTCTCCGATGCCATCGCGAGATTCAAGCGTGCTCCCTCGCTCGCCGCGATGACCCGTCACTATGAGTCCTGCGCGGCGGCATACGGCGACGGCTTCAACGATGAGACGCTCGCCCGTTTCCCCGAGCTTCCCGGACTGATCGACGAGTTCAACGGCTTTACCGAAGACATCAATACGAAGACCAAAGAGGCGAATGCAAAGAGCATCGTCGAGTGCATGCGCTATGTCGCACAGTACAGTGAGGACGAGTACGAAGAGAAGTACGACGAAATCAACAGATACATTATGATTGTCCGTAACCTTGTCACCCCGAATGAAGACGGTACCCTCAAGTATAAGACAGGTTACCTCGGCGTTTCGAGCGCTGTGAAGCTTTACGAGAAGGTCAATGATTTCTTCTACCAGAAGCTCCAGCTCGAGCACATCGAGAAGCTCTCCGCCGAACTCAACAAGTATCCGACGCTTGATTCTTATATTGAAAAGCTCGGCGTCTGCATCTACATCCGCAATTTTGTCGCTACCAACGACGTCGACCTTGAGAATGCCGAGATCCGCCGTATCCTCGAGTCCTGCGCGGTCTACGAGCAGGAGCTCGGTATGAAGGACGGCGAGACCGACCCCGACCTCCCGAACTTCCAGCTGGAAAAATACAAGAAACTCATCGAGCAGAACACCGAGTACTTCGTCGACGCCGTGAGCCGCATGGAATTCCTTGACGGCTATGCCGATCTGAAAGCCATGTACGATGACATCATGAAGATCTACTATTACATGAACATCGACTCCGAGCGTGTGCAGGCAGCTCTGAAGGAATTCGCGAAATACGAGAATGTCCTCCGCGAGATGGAGACACACAGTGAACTCTTCATCAAGGCGATGGCAGACTACGCCGCGGCGGAGACTGCGACGGATAAGTACAAGGCGCTTTCCAAAGCGTATTCCGAGCTTTACCTCGGCGCGAACGAACATTATGACGGCATCACGGACGCGATGACACTTTACAACACCGCCGCCGCCGCATATAACGCGAAGGCGGACACCGTGAACGCGGAACTTGCCTCCACCGTGACGGTGATGTGCACTGCGAGAGCGGACTTCGACGGTGTGAAGTACCTGATCGCCGCTTTCAAGAAACGCTACGAGTGAGAATGACGAACGAATCCCCCGATCCGGGGCATGCCCCGGATCGGCAAGCCAAACATGAGAAAGGATAGTATTTATGAAGAAAACAAAATTTTCAAGATGGCTTTCGGTGCTCTTGATCCTCTCGTTCCTCCTCTCCTTCGGCGTCGTCTATGTCAGCGCGGATGAGACAGGGGAAGAAGAGCCCACGGAGCCTGCGGTCGATCTCTTTTATTACCGTACATACGATGAAGGCTGGGACTTCACGAACGGCGTGACCAACCAGAAGAAAGAGAATAACTTCTTCATCGACTATGAGATCACCACTACTTATGACTATAACTATTTCTGGCGTATGGAAGCTCTGAATGCGCAGGACGGCTATGCACAGCTCGGTATTACCAGCGTGACGCAGGGCGCGACCGTCATCTCCTTCGACGCGATGTCGGACGACTTCCCGAATGTCGGTTACATCTACTACCGCGCCTCCGACGACAACACCGGCAGTGTCTTCTCGGTGAGAAACGGCAGAGTGTCCATGTACGGCATGGATATGGGTCCCTTTGACGAGAACTGGCGCCACTATACCATGATTCTCGACTGGGATACCATGACTGTCACCTGCACCGTAGAGGGCGCCGGACTGACGAATGAAATGGGTGTCACTGTGAACAAGCTCGAGCAGACCGCGCAGATTTCCCACGGAAAGGGACTTCAATGGTTCCGTATCGGTCAGTCGTCGGGTGCCTCTGTCGGACTGAGCTGGTGCCTTGACAACCTCTCGATTCACAACGGACCGAAGCGTGAGCTGACAGCGGAAGAATACGAGATGTACGGTCACGGAAAAAATGTCAACGAAGAAGCGGCGAAGACCGTCACGATCATCGGCTCCGGTACTTCGAATACCGATCTCATGAAGAACATGCTCTGCATGAAGGTCGGCGTCAACTACGCCCTCCTGAACCAAGAGCGCGTCGCCATCTTCGATGACGGCAAATACGGTGCGCCGGTAGAAATCGACGGGATCATCTATGTGCCGCTGGAAATCATCCTGTCCTTTATCGGATATCCCTATTACGTTCACCCCGACGGACTATCCTATGATATCTCGACGGGTACGAGCGCGACCTACCTCTCTGTCGGACGCGACAGTGCCGTCGTGAACGGAAAGCGCATCGAACTGAACGCCGCGCCCTCCTACATCAAACAGACGCTGGACGGGGAAGAGAAGAGCTTCCTTGCCATCGCGATGGACGATGTTGAGCTGCTCTTCAGTGATGAGGATCATCCCGACACCTCCATCTATGTCACCTATGACAGAATGGGTCTGATTATCATCTGCGGTGTCGACAATGTCATGGACCGTACAAACAGTCTTGACGATATGATGGATCTGATGAAGAAGTTCATCTTCGACAACCCCTCGGGCGATGAGTTCTATGAGGATGTCAAAGCGAATACGAACAACTTCCAGCACCCCTACATTCTTGTAAATCAGAACCGATTTGATGAACTGAAGGCGATCTACGACGCGAAGACTCCCGCAGATCCGAACTTCAACAGCCCGCTCCGCACGCCTCTTCAGAACTGGGTCAGAACGGCGACTAACGCTTACAACCAGTGGGCATATGAGGACGAAAACGGCAACTACATCTCCCTGAAGCCCGAGAGAATCGCCAACGGCGACCTTTTGAACCCGAACGATGTGCTCGGTAACTACGGCTACGACCCTGCCGGCGGCCGTCTGAACGCTTCGTCGTCCAAGATGACACAGCTCGAAAGGTGGGCACTCGCATACCAGATCACCCGTGACATCAAGTTCGCGTACGTCGCTTACGACTATGCAATCGAGATGGGCAAGTGGGATCACTGGGGCCCCGCACATTTCTTAAACTGCGCGGACGCGACCTCTCCGATCGCAATCGCTTTCGACTGGCTCTACAATGCCTTTGTCGAAATCGCGAAGACCGATCCCTCGAGATCTCCCGAGAAGATCGCGGACATCATTTACAGCCACGGCGTTTACCAGGGTTATAACGCGGTCGTCAACAACAGATGCGACTGGCCGAACAACATTACGAAAGCCTTCCGTTACGATAACTTCACCAACAACTGGAACGCGGTTTGTACTTCCGGTATGGTCATCGGCGCTCTGTCGATCCTCCAGTACGATCAGTACGCAAAGCAGGCGTGCCAGATGACCGAACTCTCCCTCTTCGCTCTCGGCGATCACGGTCTCGGTCAGTATGCACCCGACGGCTCCTACATCGAGTCCCCGACCTACTGGTCTTACGGTACGAATACCTTCTTCCGTCTGTGCGCCGCGCTCGAATCTTCCGCGGGCACCGACTACGGCTTCATGGATTGCTGGGGCATCGATACCACCTGCTACTTCGCGGTGCAGAGTGAGTCGAGCGACTACAACATGTGGAACTACCATGACGGCGGTACCGGCTCTCAGGACGGCTCCTTCTTCATGTATGTCGGTACACACTACGGAGATCAGAACCTTCTGGACGTCCGTGCCAACCAGCTCTCGAACGGTAAGTCCTTTACCGAGTACGATATCCTCTTCTATAACGATGACGCCGGTAAAGGCAAGCCGCAGATGGCGCTCGGTTATTACATGGAGGGTATTCAGGCTTACACCGTCCGTTCTTCGTGGGAAAAGCAGGCGATCTTCACCGGTATCATGGGCGGTCCCGGTGCTATCTCACACGGCAACATCGACAGCGGTAACTTCATCTACGATAACCTCGGCGTCCGCTGGCTCGTCGACCTCGGCGGTGACGAGTATAATGTTTACGGCTACTTCTCGAACACCTACCGCTACCGTTACTACCGCCTCGGCTGCGAGGGCAGTAATGTCATGCTGATTACGAGTGAGCAGGACGTCATGCCCTACGGTCAGCATCTGAACGAGGATACCGTCATTACCAAGCACTTTGAGAACGAATACGGCGGCTATGCCGTCCTCGACAACAGCCCGGCATACCGCGGCTATGTCACTACGGCAGAGCGCGGCGTCATGCTGACGAATAATAACAAGACGGTCGTCGTGCAGGACGAAGTCCTCTTTGAAAAGGTCGAGGAAGTCTACTGGTTCGCGCATACCCGTAAGGAATTCAATCCTACGGTTTCCGCCGACGGACAGACTGCGTACCTCACGCGTATGGTCAACGGCACACAGCAGGTTATTCGTCTCTCCCTTGTCACGAAGATCCGCGGACTGAAGTTTGAGGAGATGAGCGTTTACGAGTATGTCCTCGATACCACCTTCCGCACCGATCTGAACGAGACGGTGGAGATTTACGGTAAATCTCCCGAGTACAACCGCAGCCAGTTCACGAAGTTCGCCATTCACGGTGAAAATGTCCTGAACTTCAATGTTGCGGTCGTTATCGAAGAGGTCGACAAGGTCAATTCCACGATGCCCGTCGGCTATACCTGGACACCGATCGCACAGTGGACGCCGTATGAGTCGTTGGACAACGGGGATGATCCTGTCAACCCCGATACCCCGACGGATCCCGATGCCGACGAGGATTACAGCAAGATCAAGAGCAATACCTACACGAGAGCCGACATGCTCGACGCGATGGATATCTTCTATGAGCTTGACGAAGAGCAGAAGATCTTCACAAGCCAGATCAAGGACGGTTACCTTGCCCTTTACGCGTCCTACCGCGTGATGGAGAACAACCCGTCGATGAGCGGCACACGTTATCAGCAGGCACTCGAAAGGTATAAGACCTATAAGGCAAAATACGATGCGCACCTCGCCAATGTCAATGCGACACAGCAGTCGATCCGAAGCATCGGCTCCTATCTTATCGGCATGAGGTAATGCACCCTGTGATGTGAACTCTGTCAAAAGAGTATCGTCTTTGTTGACGAGGGCACATTGCAGCCCGTGGGCAGTCTCTTAGGAGACTGCCCACGGGCTATATATTTTTTGGGGGCGTGCCTTGATTTGTTTCATCCGTTTTGTCTCAATCTCTCGTTCTAACCGCTCCGATTTGTATCGAAGCGCAAACATAAGGAGGCTTTGGTAAAGCGAAGGAGCTTTAAACAGAGCGAGGTGCGATAGTTAGGTTGGAAAGTAAGTGTGAGGTACAATCCCTCCGTCATTATCTTTGCAAATTTTGCAAAGATAATGACACCTCCCGGTACTTCGGCTTGCCGAAGTACAAACACAACGGAGGCTTGGGTTAGAGGTAGAGCGCAATACGCAAAAAGAGGCGAAGCGATATCCGAGGCACGGCGGGTCGTCGGGGGCGCCGACCCCTACGGAACGGGAAAAG
>CALAFS010000109.1 GCA_937892405.1 uncultured Clostridia bacterium | reverse complement strand
GCTTCATTTTGCTTCCCCCTTTACAATGGCAATGAATGCATCCTCGAATTTTTCACAACCGGTCTCCCGCTTGATTTCCTCCGCGGTACCGACGGTAATCAGCTTTCCCGCGCGCATAATGCCGATTCTGTCGGAGAGCGCCTCCGCCTCCTCCATATAGTGCGTGGTCAGAATCACCGTGACACTTCCCTTGAGCTTCCGGATCACATCCCAGAGATCATACCGTGATAATACATCCAGCCCCAGCGTCGGCTCGTCAAGAAACAGAAAGCGCGGTTCCGTAATCAGCGCCATTGCAATACTTACCCGCCGTTGCCAGCCGCCCGAGAGCTTTCCTGCCGCCTTTTTCATGACATCGGAGAGATGAAAACATTCCTCCATCTCACGGATCTTCTCCGCTGTCTTTTCTTTGGAAAAGCCGTGAATCCGCGCGATAAATTCCAGATTTTCATAAACGGATAGCTTCGGTGCCACCGAGGTCTCCTGCGGGGAGATCGCGATCTGTTCTTTGACTCGTCCCGCGTCCTTCAGGATACTCGCGCCGTCCAGTGTCGCGTCACCTCCGCTCGGTTCGACAATACAGGAGAGCATTTTGACTGTCGTGGTCTTTCCTGCGCCGTTCACGCCGAGCAGGGCGAAAAGTTCGCCCGGTGCGATTGAGAGCGTCAGAGCGTCGACCGCTACCGTGTCTTTATACCGTTTGGTAAGTCCCGAGATTTCAATTCCCTTCATTGCTGTTCATCTTCCTTTCTTTATATCTGTGAAGAAGCCCGAAATATACATCGGTCAGGACCTCACTGATCGTTTCCTTTTCCCAGTTAAAGTAATCGGTCGCAAGCATCGTTCCGATACCGTGTACCATGATCCACAGCTCCGCGTGAAAGAGAATCGCCTCTTCGCGCGTCATGCCCGTTGCCTCACATATCTTTGCAATCAGAGCGTCCGGCGGATCGACCGTCCCCTCTTCTTTACGCCGATCCCGCATGAAAAGGAAACGAAACAATTCTTTTTCTTCCTTTGCGAAACGAATGTAAGCCATACCTGACGCTTTAACCGGAGGATACTCTCCTTTTTCCATGTCTTCCTTCTGCATTGCATAATAACAATCATAGGCACGGTGCATCACATCTTCCCTGACCTCCTCCATACCGGAAAAACAGGTGAAGATCGGTTGCGTGGAACATCCGATCCGCGCAGCAAGTTCTCTTGCGTTGAGCGCACCGATGCCGCGCTCTCTGACAAGAGCGAACGCTGCGTCGGAAATCTGCTGCCTTGTAATTTTTACTTTCGGCGGCATATTTTCACCTCCATCTTATAACGCTTGTTGTATAACATCTGTTATTTTAACATAAAAGGGAAGTGCTGTCAAGAGTTTTATGAAAAAAAGAAAAATCCGCAGGAAGACTTCGGGCTTTCCATGCGGATTTTTTGTTTTCGGAAATTTCAAAAATTTTATGTTCGGTTTCGCGGCTTGCGCGAAATATTTACGCCTCCGAGATTTCTTCGATCGACAGATCGCGGACAAAAATGCGTCCCGCATCAATGGCGAGGAAAAATTCCCGCTTGTCGTTTTTGATATATTTTTCCCGATCAATTGTATACTCAAAAGATACCGGATACCACTTGTGCGGCACCGTCGGATGTATCAGGCGCCATGTCGGATCAACGATTTCCGTGTAAATCGGTGTGGTTGTTCCGTCCGGCGCCTCACGGTTGTCCGAGATTCCGCTCGCGACATAGCGCGGCGTATCGCCCTCTTCACTCATTACGAAGAAACTGACGCGGAAGGTGCGCCCGAGATCGCGGTGCGTCAGCGGACGGTCGGTGAGCATGGTGAGAAACCGTAACCAAGCGTCCTTGCTGTATAACTTCCGTAAATCGCCGACGCCCTCTTCGGTCTCTATGCAGAGTGCGGGACGCTCTTCACCTGTCGGCTTTCGGATACCGATGTGATAAAAACTGCCGTATGCAAGGTGCGGAAAAATCGACTCGCCACCCTCCGAAAAGGAAAAGAAATGAAGCTGAAACTTCCCTGCCACGCCGCTCTTCTTGCCCTGCGATTTTTCTTTCTGCCGCAAATTATTTCCTATTAAATTCTGTTTTTTGTCAAATACTTCAAAAGAAATCGTTTTTCCTTCGCGCAGTACCCTTCCGTTCTTAGATTGAAGAGACTTCGCCGCATGGACCGTGTAGTGTCCTTCTTCGAGCGGCGTATAAGGGCAAAATGTCCACTCGGTATTGCCAAAAGCGGCGTGCCATTTTCCCTTTACGCTTTCCCCGCGCGCATTTTGTACGCAGATTTTTTCCTCGACCTCTTCCGACGATACGGGAAGCACAAATTTCGCTTTTACCTCAAAATCCGCCGGCACATCACACGCACCGTCTTTGGGCAAAAGATAGGCGAGCACATTCTCGTGCCCTGCGAGATTGGCATCAAAGAAGTCAAACACCGTTTTGTAAAGATCAATTCCGAACTCGGCGCTTTCCCCATAGATGATTTCGTGTCCCACCCCCGGCATTGAATAGAAAGAAGTCGGTATATCGTATTGCAACGAAGAAGATACAATATGGCGGTATACCGTGCGGAACGAGCCGTCCAGCTCACCCGCGGAAAGATAGGTCGGAGCGAAGTTTTCTTCGTCGTAGCTGTATGACCACGCCGCGCCCGAAGAATAATATACTGCCTGTAAATTACTCGGAATTTCTTCCCCATTTCGGTAGGTCTGCGAAGGTTGTACGGCGCCCGCCGGTGCCTCCCCGCGATGTCCTTCAAAATAGAACTGCTCGGGTAAGCGCTCGGGGTGCCGGTTTCCGAGAGCGTAAACATATCCCGATTTTGAATGTCCGTACCCGCCGAAGGCGTCCGTCAGAAAACGATATCGCTCGGGATACAGGTCACAAAGAAGACGCACCTTCCGCACGGCGGCACAGGATGCTTTGATCCCCGTATAGAACGACAGCCCGTAATCCTGCGTCGGGATTCGCCAATCGTAGTGGTAACCGTAATGATCGGCACGCGCTGTCGGAACATAGACATAGTCAAAAATGATCCCTGCATATCCCCGCATCAGAAATCCCGTTAAATGCGGGCGCGTCGGATTCAGCGTAATGGAAGTGCGACATTCGGAACTGGAGGCAAGGAAAATGACGGGCACCTTCTCCTCCGGATCGGAAGGATAGATGATGTCGAGATAAAGCGAAAAATCGAGCGGCGAACCGTCGGGCTTTACGCAGTCTTCAAGCGTTGCCGCGTGAAGATCGCCGAGACGGCGCATGTTCCCGTTCTTATCGTGCACTGCCATATCCGCGCGCATGGAAGTGATGAGATCGCGGTTCCAGATTTCGAGCGTGCGTGAAAGACATCCGTCGGCACCGTGTTTGGCAATGTCAAAATACGGGATTCCCCGTCGGAGCCGATATCCTGCGGGTAAAACATAAGAGACTCCGCGTACATGAGGTGCACCGCCGAGATATTCTCCTTTTTCCATCGCGATTCTGATGCTCTGGATCTCAAAATCGAGGAGCGGGCACACCGCTTTCCCGTTTTTGTGACAATCGAGCACGGCGACAAGATATCCGTCGGCGAGCAGATCGGAAAGGATCGTTTCGTCGGGTTCTCTGCCCACCCGCGGCATTGCCGTATTCTTCACATACAGTACGATCGGCTTTTCGTCCTTCGGTGAGAGCGGCGGTCGCGGTTCGGCGGATGCGTCTTCGCCGACGCTCCCAAGAGAAAAAGCGTCCTTTGCGCAAGGATCCGAGTATACCTCGAGAGTCATGGGAAAAGCACCCGAAATTTCGGTGCGGGTCAAAAGATAATCATGAAATTCTTTCATCGGAAGACCTCGTCGTTTTTTGTTTCAGTATACAGGATCCGACATCAAAAGTCAATTGAAGATTCAAAACAAAATGCCCGATTCTATCGATGTTTTCCGAAATTTACGAGAGTGACGGAATGCAGGCTCTCTGTATGGAAAAGCGCCACCCGAAATCGGACGGCGCTTTTTTCAATCGGAATAAAAATCGTGACTTAAGCGTAAGCCTTGATTCCTGCGGGGCACTCCTCGACGGGAATCGAAGCAGTCATCACGAGCTTCACATCTTTGGTGATGTTCTCGAGCTTTGCGAGCATTGCCTCGAACGCTTCGGTATTGTTGCCGCAGATCTTCAGAGCGGAATCCACGAACAGATCGGTAATATCGCTGTTCGATGCAAGGATACCGGCAAGGAAGCCGTAGAGCGACTCCGCGTCGTTGATTGCGTACGCGTCGGTGTCGATCAGTCTTGCTTTATATGTAATATCGAGACGGAGCTTGTCGCCCTTCTCGATGCACACGACGGAACCGTTGGTCGCGCTCGCCGCGTTGTTCACAAGTTCGATGAGGGTTTTGGTCTTTCCGGAGCCTTTGCCGCCGATAAACAATTTGATCATAATCAAATCCTCCTGTGTTTGGTACTTCTATTTTACACTATTCTCGCAAGGATTGCAAGGGGTTTTCCGAGAATTTCGTAAAATAATTTCCGAAGCTCTGAAAAATCAGCGATTTCCGATTCTTTCGTCCAGCGTCGCGCGCAGATCTTCGTAACCGGGTTTTCCGAGCAGGGCGAACATATTCTTCTTGTATGCTTCCACGCCGGGCTGATCGAAGGGATTCACGCCGAGAAGGTATCCGGATACCGCGCAGGCAAGCTCGAAGAAATAAACGAGATAGCCGAAGGACGCGGCAGTGCGGTCGGACAGCTCGATCACAAGGTTCGGAACGCCGCCGTCGTTGTGTGCGATCAGCGTCGCGAGCATCGCCGTCTTGTTGACGAAATCGAGCTTTTTACCCGCGATGAAGTTCAGCCCGTCGACATTCGCCTCGTCGTGCGGAATGACGAACTCCGCGCCGGCATCCTTGATGTCAAGCACGGTTTCAAAGAGGTTTCTCTGCCCCTCCTGGATATACTGACCGAGAGAATGAAGGTCGGTCGAGAAGATCACGGAGTCGGGGAGCAGTCCCTTGTGGTTCTTTCCTTCGCTCTCGCCGAAGAGCTGTTTCCACCATTCGTTCAGCATGAGCTGGAAGGGTTCGTAGCCGACGAGAATCTCGGTGGTTTTGCCCTTTCTCGCGAGAATATTGCGGTAAGCGGCATATCTGATCGCGTCATTCTTTGTGAGGTCATCTTCGGCATATGCTGCGCGCGCTGCGGCGGCACCCGCCATCATCGCGTCGATGTCAATGCCCGCCACCGCGATCGGAAGAAGTCCGACCGCTGTCAGCACGGAATAGCGTCCGCCGACATCGTCCGGAACGACAAAGGTCTCATATCCCGCTTCGTCGGAGAAATGCTTCAGCGTGCCGCGCGCCTTATCGGTCGTGACGAAGATACGCTCGCGCGCACCCTCGACGCCGTATTTCTTTACAAGGAGATCCTTAAATACGCGGAACGCGATGGCAGGCTCTGTGGTCGTTCCCGATTTGGAGATGACATTGATCGAGAGATCTCTGCCTTCGGCAATCGAGAGCAGCTCGGTCAGCGCGGTCGAAGAAATGTTGTTTCCGGCAAAATAGATGTCGGGCGTATCTTTTTTCAGATTGTTGTAAAGAGGGCTCTTCACGAATTCGATCGCGGCGCGTGCGCCGAGATAAGAACCGCCGATGCCGATTACCACCAGCATGTCGGACGATTTCTTGATCCGCTCCGCCGCATTTTTGATACGGGCGAATTCTTCTTTATCGTAAGCGACCGGCAGATCTACCCAGCCGAGGAAGTCCGAGCCGGGACCTTTTCCGGATTTCAGAACCGAAAACGCGAGGTTCGCCATCGGTGCGATCGCCGACAGCTCGTCGGAACCGACGAAGCCTTTTGCGAATGTATCATTGAGTTTGAGAGACATAACCGTTCCTCCGTTATTTTATTTCCTTCCTATTATACATCATCTGTTTTTCATTTTCAAGAGTTTATCGCCGAAAAACAGGCATTTTTCGCCCTTTTTATTCCCCAATTAGGATATTTTTAATCAGGCGGAGAAAGATTTCCCCGAATGTGATTTCGGAGACGCCCTCCGCGGCATAGATCTCGCTTTCTCCGACTATTTCGTCACCGACCCGATACACGATTTTCCCGATCACGCCGCCCTCTTCCACCGGCGCCTTCAGATTCTCCGGGATTTCGTAACTCTTCTCCACCGATCCTGCGTGCGATTTGTCGATCACGGCGGAAAACGCGCGGTTCATCGCCGTAACACTGTCTTTCGTTCCGCCGAGCACCGGTACCTCCTCGAGCTTCGCCTCGGGATTTTCATACAGGGCAAAATTTCCGAACCCGTAGTCGAGCAGAGAGCGGGCGACGGCGTTTCTCACATCGCGGCTTTCCGCACCCATTACCACGGCGATCAGCTGCATATTCCCGCGCTTTGCCGTTGCACTGACGCAATAGCCCGCCTTTGCCGTGGAACCGGTCTTGAGCCCGTTGCACCCTTCATAGTAGCGTACAAGGCGGTTGGTGTTCGTCAGTACAAACGCGCCGTCACGGATACTGTCCTGCCAGAGAGAGCTGTATTTCAGAATTGTCTCATGCTTCAGAAGCTCCCGCGACATCAGCGCGATGTCCAGCGCCGAGGTCACATGATTTTCCGTCGTGTCGTCAAGCCCTGTCACATTTTCAAAATGACTGCTCTTCATGCCGAGCTCTCCCGCGCGGCTGTTCATACGGGAGACGAAAGCACTCTCCGAGCCGCAGATATGCTCCGCGAGCGCAAGTGCCGCGTCGTTTGCACTTGCGATTACCGTACATTTCAGAAGATCCTCGAGCGTCATGACTTCTCCCTCTTTCAGGAAGACCTGACTGCCTCCCATCGACGCGGCATGCTCCGAGACGGAGATCTTGTCATCGAGCGACGCCCGCCCGCTGTCGACCGCCTCCATAACAAGTAAGAGTGTCATGATTTTCGTCACCGAGGCAGGAGAATATGCGGCACTCTCGTTTTGCGAAAACAGGATTTTTCCCGTCGATGCTTCCATCAGGACAGCGGACTTTGCGTCTACTGTAAAATCCGCACCGCCCGCGGTTACTTTCATCTCCGTTTCTCCATCGGCGAAGACGGGGAACGCCATGCCCACCATCAGGGCAAGCGGCAAAAGTAAAAGCAAGAATTTTTTCATCATACCATTCCTCCGAAGTTTTATCGCTTCATCCTATGAGATTCCCACCGAAGCTATGCGGAAAGAAATAAAAAAAACGGCATTTTGTAACTTTTCGCAAAATGCCTTGTATTCGGGGGAAAAATATGCTAAAATAAAAGAAAATACCCGATAAATATCAGGATTTTTGCCGCCCCGGCGGCAAAGCGGTGATTTGAATGGAAGATAACAAAAAAAAGAAAAAACGCTTCCGTCTCTTCGATCTGACAAAAGAAGGGCGCGGAATCAGTAAAAGCACGGCAAATTCGGAACCGGGATTCAAGCGGTTCTTCGTCACCCTGTGGGACAATTTCGGAAAGATCGTTTCTGTCAACATTCTGTTTGTCCTTGGAAACTTTCCGATCTTTTTCGCCATCGCGGCGCTTGCCGGTGTCACGCAGGTTTCGAGATCCCTGCCTCTGTCCGATCTCTTTCAGAACCTTTTCGGCACCTTTGGTACCTCGGGCGTCACGACGCCCTATACCATGACCGTATTCGCGCTGGAAGGGCTTCAGCATCAAACCCTTGCCCCGACGACCGCGACCTATATTTTCTACGGAATCGGCGCCCTGACGCTCTTCACCTTCGGTATTGTCAATGCAGGAACCGCTTATATTCTCCGTAACCTCGTCAGCGGCGAACCGGTGTTTGTCTGGAGTGACTTTCTCTATGCGGTCAAGCGCAATTATAAGCAGGCACTCCCCTTCGGCATCATCGACGGGATCATCTCCGTCGTCCTGTGCTACAATATTTATTCGATGCTGACGGGCACCTCCGAGTTCTTCGCGTCTATGCTTTTTTGGGCGAATGTCGTGATTCTTCTCGTGTGGTTTTTCATGCGCTACTATATCTATCTGCAAATGGTGACTTTCCGCCTGACTGTCTTCAAGATCATCAAGAACTCTCTGATTTTCGCTCTCGTCGGCGTGAAGCGAAATCTTCTTGCCCTTCTCGGCATTCTGCTTTGCCTCGGGCTCGAAGTTCTCTTTATCTTCAGCTTCGGCGGCGTGCTTCTGCCCTTCGGCGTTGCGGCGCCGCTTGCGTTGCTCTTTGCTCTCTTTGCCTATATGAAGATCTACGCCGCTTATTTCAAGGTAAAAGAGCTGATGATAGATCCCTACCTTGCCGAGCATCCCGAGGAGGCACCCGAGGCGTCCGATGCTGAGGTGCTGATGCACGACGATGTCACGGAGAGGGAGCGTATCGAGGAAGTCAAGCGCCGCAGTGGCGACAACTGATCCGTGACCCGACAACAGAATATCAAAAACGGAGGAGCCACCGCCCTCCGTTTTCCTTTACTCCGTCGTCAGCTCGTCGAGTGTTCCGAAAGAATATCCCATCGCCTTCCATTCCCGGATCAGCTCAGGCAGAATCTCTGCGTTTGTCGCAGAGGTCGGGTGCAGGAGTATCACCGCGCCGTTGTGCGTATTTTCGAGAATCTTCTTCTTCGCCCGTGCGGGATCCGGCTGTTTTCCGTTGTCCCAGTCGGCATAAGCAAAACTCCAGAAGATTGTCTTATATCCAAGCTCTTCCGCCGTCATCAGCGCATCTTTGCTGAAGCGCCCCTCCGGGAAGCGGAAGTATTTTGCGAGCGCGCACCCCGTCTTTTCTTCGCATAATTTTTCAAGATCGGTCAGGTTCTTGACCATTTCTTCTTTTTGGCACTTTGTCATATCCTTATGATTTTTCGTATGGTTGCAGACAAGATGACCTTCTTTTTGCATGCGGCAGACAAGATCGGTATTCTCAAGAATCAGATGATCGAGAACGAAGAACGCCGCCGGCACTTCCTCCGCCGCGAGCGTGTCAAGGATCTTTTCGACATTTCCGTTTTCATATCCCGCATCAAAGGTCAGATAAAGGACGCGCCGTTCGCTCTCGTCGTCGACATGACGGTCAATATAATATCCGCCGTGCTCCTCGATTACTGTCTCCTCGGCAGGGAGCCTCGGTCGCTTGTTTCCCGCCCGCGGAATATAGAATCCGATCGCCTTTCCCTCGGCGCTCCCGAAAAGACAAAACACGCCGCATAAAAGAGATATCATACATAAAAACGCAAGTATTCTTTTCATTATAACCTCCGTTCCGTCGCATAACGCCAATGAAAAGATCATCTCCCATGAATCGGGAAAGCGCACTATACCCCCGTTCGGATCGCCTTACATTGTATCCTGTACAGATCGCGCCCGCCATTGTCAGCCCACGGCGTTTCGTCTTCTCTTGTAGGGGTCGGCGCCCCCGACGACCCGCCACGCAAAAAACAGTGCCCGTTATCGTCAGCTCACTGCGTTCTGATCTCTCACGGAACCGACACCTTACACTTCTCGTATGCTTCGGAATTTATTTTCAGAATCAAATACAGTATGCGCATTTTTTGTAACGCTTTTTTTCGCAAATTCCGGAACGCATAGAAAAAACCGGACGGCTTCATTTGAAACCGTCCGGTTTTTAGAAAGAAAGGCAAAATTACTTATACTTGCGCTTTCTTGCCGCCTCAGACTTCTTCTTACGCTTTACGCTGGGCTTTTCGTAATGCTCTCTTTTACGGAGTTCGGTAAGAACACCCGACTTCACGCACTGTCTCTTAAAACGACGAAGCGCGCTGTCAAGAGTTTCATTTTCTTTTACTCTGATTTCTGCCATTTTCTATATCCCTCCCTTCGCTTTGCAAAGAGACCAAAATCTCATAATTTCCAGTCTATTATACCCGAAAAAATTCTCTTTGTCAAGAGATTTTATGAAAAAATACGAAGAAAACGGAAAATTTATACAGCATCTTCTCCGAATACCGCAATCTTCGCCGCAGTCAGCGTGTTTTTAAGCAGTTCCGTCACCGTCATGACCCCGACACCGCCGGGTACCGGCGTAATGTAAGAGGCGATTTCCGAGGCGGCGTCAAAGTCGACATCTCCTGCGAGTTTTCCGTCGGGAAGACGGTTGATTCCGACATCCACGACAACAGCGCCGGGCTTTATCATATCCGCACCGATAAAGCGCGCCCGACCGAGTGCCGCGATCAGAATGTCCGCCCGCCGCGTTATCTCTGCGAGATTTTTCGTATGCGAATGGCACACCGTTACCGTCGCATTCGCGCCGAGCATCAGATGGAAAAGCGGCTTTCCCACAATGTTTGACCGCCCGACGATCACACATTCTTTTCCGTCCGTCGGAATGTCATAATAAGCGAGAAGCTCCATCACGCCCGCGGGTGTGCAAGGCAAAAAGCGCGGCTTCCCAGCGGCGATCCGCCCGACATTCTCCGGGTGAAACGCGTCGACATCCTTCAGAGGCGAGATTGCACGCAAAACACTGTCTTCGCGGATCTGCTTCGGAAGGGGCAGCTGTACGAGAATCCCGTGAACGGTATCGTCCCGATTCAGTTTTTCAATCAATGAAAGGAGTTCTTCTTCCGTCGTCTCCTCGGAAAGTGCGTACTCGATCGAGCGGATCCCAACCGCAAGGCATGCCTTGTGCTTATTCCGCACATAGACAGCAGAAGCGGGATCGGAACCGACTACCACAACCGCGAGCGCAGGTGTCACGCCGCTTTTTGAAATAAACGACGCTACATCGGCAGTGATTTTTTCACGGACGGCGGCGGAAACCGCCTTGCCGTCAATTAACTTCGCCGTCATGCTTTTTTCGCCTTCTCGGGCAGTTTGCAATAGAGCGGCTTGTGCACCTTTCTGAAGGTAAGCACAAGGAAGAGTGCCGTGAAAATCACAAAGAAGATGCCCGCGATCACCTGGTTGATCCGCAGAGAGAGACCGAAGATCGTCAGATCCATGTGATCCTCGCGGATTCCCTCGATCAGACATCTGCCGAGACCGTACCACGCCATCAGGAAAATAAAGACCTGACCGTCGTATTTTCTCTTGCAGTAGAAGAGGTTTGCAATCGCAAACCCGAGAATGTTCCATACCGACTCATAGAAGAAAGTCGGATGTACCGACCATACCGCGCCGCCGGTCAGCGTGTTTTTGATCTCCATACGGCAGAAAATGTCGGTGTGTTCACCGAACACCTCACCGTTCATGAAGTTGCCCCATCTGCCGATTCCCTGCGCCAAAATCACACCGGGCATCGTACAGTCGGCGAAAGCGAGAAAGCCAATCTTTTTGAAACGGCAGACGCAATAAACCGTAATCGCACCGGCAACAATTCCGCCGTAGATCGCGAGTCCGCCGCTTCTGATGTCGATCCAGTCAAAGAAAGTCTTGAAGGATTGGCTTCCCTCAATCACCGCGTTGATGACATAATAAAGTCTCGCTCCCACAATACCGAGCGGAATGGTAAAGAGCGCAATGTCAATGACATCGTCCATACCGACGCCGACCTGCTTGGCTCTGAAAATGCAATATGCCACAGCGCAGATCATACCGAAGGTAATGAAAATGGCATACCAGGCGATCTCAACACCGAAAAGCGTCAGGGCAACACTGTTGACCTCGAACTTTCCGATGCCAAGCCCCGGGAATGCAAGCTCTGTAATCCGAAGCATCTTGTTTTCTCCTCTCAATGATAATTTCTGCCCGAATTTTTTCGGTAGAATATCATATTTTGTATTCTTGATTCAGCACATCGGCAATGGTGATCGCACCGAGCTTCTTCGCCACATCGAGGCTGATCGCGTCGAAAATGTGGTGATAGATGCACGCGGTTTTGTCTTCTTTATACCGACAGGTCTCGCCCGTATCAAGGCAACGCGCGATGGCGATCGGTCCGTCGATCAGCTCGATGATCCGCTTCAGCGTGATCTCTTCGGGCGCCATCTGTAAACGGTAACCGCCCATCACGCCTTTATAGGAGCGGACGATTCCTTCCCCGACGAGCTTATGCAGAATCTTTAAGGTAAAGCGCGGTGTGACGGAAGTCTCTTCCGAGAGAGTCCCCGCCCCCACAATTTCATCGTGCTTTGCAAGAGTGGTCAGGATCCGCAGAGCGTAATCCGACTCCAGCGTGATGCGCATTTCCGCCCGCCTCCTTTTTCTCTTTTGTGCTTTATGTAATTCAGTCCTTGTTCTTGTACTTATCAAGAACAGTGTGAATCTTCTGCGACTGGTCGAGCAGATGGCTGATCGTCGCATCGTGGTTCATCGTATCAATAATATAAGCAACATACTTGCACAGATTGACCTCGACATACCAGTCGCGGGTCAGAAGCTCGGGGGTGCGGTAAACAAGGTTTGTCGTGAAGATCTTCGTAATCACACCCTCTTCGTATGCCTTATCCATGTTGGCAAGTCCGTTGCAGAACAGACCGA
>CALAFS010000108.1 GCA_937892405.1 uncultured Clostridia bacterium | reverse complement strand
GTTTTCGATCGTACCGCCGAAGCCGTCAAGATTAAAATAGGAATGATTCGTCAGCGCAATCGGCGTGCGCCCGTCCGGTACGGCAGTGTAGTCGATCATCAGGGCAGTATCCTCGAGGCGGTATTCCACCGTGACATCGAGTGCGGAGGGGAAGCCCTCTTCACCGTCGGGAGAATGGTAGGTCAGTCTGAGATGACGCTCGTCAGCTTCGAGCACCTCGAAATTCTTGTGATCGAACCCGTCGCCACCGTGCAGACAGTTTTCACCGTCGTTTTTCGGCAGATGATATTCCTTGCCGTCCATGGTAAAGGCGGCGCCCGCCACGCGGTTTGCCACTCTGCCGATCAGAGCCCCTTGGTGAGAGTTGTCGTTCAGATAGTCCCCGAGCGTGTCAAAGCCGCCGATAATGTCGCGACCGAATACTTTGAAATTCAGGATTGTCGCACCGCGTGTCATGACCCGGAGCGTTGCATTTTCGTTTTGCAGAGTGTATGCGGTGACGGCTTCGCCGGTGGGAAGCGTACCGAAGCGTTCTTTTTTCATGGAACTTTCCTCCGTGATTTGTTTTCCATTTAATTATATTACATTTTCCGGCGAAAGTAAAGAGGTGTGCGCGAAGTTATTGACAAATTTTGCGCGGTGTGGTATGATAATAAAAAAAGTGTCAAAGAGGATTTGTAAGAGTGAAAAAAGCGGTTCTCGTCATCAACGGCGTCGGCGGCGTGGGGAAGGATACCCTTTGCGGGCTCGCGGCGAAGCACTTCCGCGTAAAGAATGTTTCCTCCGTCACCCCGATCAAGGAGATTGCCTCCATGTGCGGCTGGGACGGTGCGAAGGATCAGAAGGGAAGAAAGTTTCTCTCCGATCTGAAACTTCTCTGCGTGGAATATAACGATTATCCGACCGTCTGGCTTACGGGGCAGTACCGCGATTTTCTTGCCGGGGACGACGAGATTATGTTCGTCCATATCCGAGAGCCGGAGGAGATCGGCAAGTTTGTGCGCGCGACGGGCGGCGTGGCAAAGACGCTTCTGATCCGCGGTGGTGACCGCTTCCCGGAGGAGAACCGCCATTATGGCAATGTCTCGGATGACGG
This sequence comes from uncultured Clostridia bacterium, assembly GCA_937892405.1. Classification (GTDB taxonomy): domain Bacteria; phylum Bacillota; class Clostridia; order Oscillospirales; family CAG-272; genus UBA1740. The sequence goes on along the minus strand of CALAFS010000108.1, from coordinate 1,686 downwards.
GGTGGAGAACTACCGCTACGACTACTATTTTATGAACGACGGTACCATAGAAGAGGCAGAGCGTAATTTCACAAAACTTCTTTCTGTCATTCTGAACGACGCAAAGATTTGAAATTTGTGGGCAGTCTGCACAAAAACACGCGCTTTGCTTTGTGATTATTTACGAAATATTGCGTCTTGACATTCCGAAGCGAAAAATGGTATAATAAGTCGTAAGCAAAAATCCCTCACAACTTCATATGTTTTCCAATATAGGTTCGGATAAAATGGCCCGAATGTTTCTACCGCACGCCAAGTTGCGACTATTGGACCCCTGTACACCGTCTTTTTCGTCGGTGTGCTTGCTATTCGTTTTTATTTTTGGAAAACAGACTTGATTTTTGAGTCTGTTTTTTGTTTTAGTAAGAGAAAAGGAGATTTTCCGATGAAAGCCATGGAGCAGAAGATTCTGGAATCCGGCAAGGTTCTTCCGGGCAATATTCTGAAGGTCGGGAATTTCCTGAATCAGCAGCTTGATGTGGCGTTCCTTGCCGAAGTGGGGAAGGAAATTGCCCGTCTTTATAAAGACGCGGGTGTTACCAAGATTCTGACGATCGAGGCGTCCGGCATTGCGATCGCCGTCCTTGCCGCAGAATCTCTCGGCGTTCCCGCCGTCATTGTCAAAAAGCACTCTTCCGCCAATCAGTCGAAGGATGTCTATACGGCACAGATCGACTCTTTTACGCACGGAAACACCTATACCGCCGCCGTCGCGAAGGAATATCTCTCGGCAGAGGACAGAATTCTGATCGTCGACGATTTCCTTGCCTGCGGCAATGCCATCAAAGGACTGAAAAAAATCATCGAAGACGCAGGTGCCACCCTTGTCGGTTGTGCCATTGCCATAGAAAAGTCGTTCCAGCACGGCGGGGACGAGCTGCGCGCGGCGGGGATCCGCGTGGAGTCTCTCGCCATGATCGACGCGATGACGGACGATTCCGTCACTTTCCGCCCATAAGGACTCAAAATTTCCTTATGGACTTTTCTTTTCGGTTACAGGGCGAAAGCCTGTAATAATAAAAACTTTTTTCAGGAGGAACATTCAATGTTCAAGAAAATTGTGTCCCTGGTCCTGGCAGTCGTGCTCTGCCTCGGTGTCACCCTCGCGCTCGCGTCCTGCGGCGGTAACGAAACGGAAAAAGACCCCGATGTGGCGCCTCTCGACGCTGTGGCTCTCGGTGCAAAATTCGACATTCCCGCGGATTTCAAAGTAGGCTTCATCACTCTCCACGATGAGAACTCCACCTACGACCTCAACTTCATCAATGCTGCGAAGAAGATCCAGCAGCATCTCGGTCTTTCCGACAGCCAGGTTCTCTTTGAGAAGAACATCGCTGAGGAAGGCGATGCCTGCTATGATGCGGCAAAGAGACTTGTCAACAACGGTTGCTCCGTGATTTTCGCCGACTCTTTCGGTCATGAAGCGAACATGATCAAGGCTGCAAAAGAATTCCCGAATGTTACCTTCTGCCATGCTACCGGTACGAAAGCCCTTGTCGAAGAGGATCTTTCCAACTACCACAACGCCTTCGCTTCCATCTATGAGGGCAGATACCTTGCCGGCGTTGCCGCAGGTCTGAAGCTCAACGAGATGATCGATGCGGGCAAGATCAAAGCGGAAGAGGCTGTTATCGGTTATGTCGGCGC
>CALAFS010000107.1 GCA_937892405.1 uncultured Clostridia bacterium | reverse complement strand
CTTTCATCCTTTCGTTAAGATACTCTTCGGTCAGAGCGCCGCGGCGGTCGTCGATCCCGTCGTTCAGACGACGGATCGAAAGCACGCGGTCGAAGACATCGTCGCTCGTGATGATCCGACTCCCGCGCGGGAGCGCACCCGCATATTTCGCATGGCACATGCCGACATAGTCGGGGAAGAAGTCGGTGCGGTTGCACGCCGTGTTCCGCGGAATCCCGAGCTTTTCGGCAATGACATTGAGCAGGGTGCTTTTGCCCGAGCCGTTGTTCCCGCAGAAGATCGTGATTTCCGAAAAATCAAAGGTCGGGAACTCCCGCCCGCGGAAGGTCATAAAGGGATATTTGCTGTCGTAACCGTTCTGCCGTCCCTTCGGTGAAAAGGCGAGAAAATTCGCCTCTTCCTCGTCGGTCGGAAAGGAAAACTTCATCAGGTATCTCATAGGTCGCCCCTCCTTGCGTCTTTTGTTTTTTTAGGATAACAGATAAGGCTTGCAAAAAAATGTGTCGCTACCCGCAAATCACAGCCGTTTGTGAAAATAAGGCGTGAAAAGGTCCTTGCAAACAACCTTTTCCCTTATATTGTACCATAAAATCCGTCCGGTTGCAAGCACGAATTTTCTTGACAATGCCCCGCTCGCGTGGTACAATGAAAAGCGGAATCCGCGGGACACATCGCGCTTCCGCGGCTGAAATCACCTTTCATACCGCCGCATGGCGGAGAACGGAGAACTTATGGAACTTAAAGGAAAAATCATCAACTTTCTCGGCGACAGCATTACCGAAGGCGTCGGTGTAACCGATCCCGAAAATCGCTATGACAACCGCCTTCAAAAGCTGCTGGAGCTTGCCGAGGTGCATAACTGCGGCATCGGCGGCACCCGTATCGCCCACCAGGAAAAACCGAGCGATCCGCCCGTCTTCGACCTTTGCTTTTGCGGACGCGCCTATCGGCTGAATCCCGCGGCAGATGTCATCGTTGTGTACGGCGGTGTAAACGATTATATGCACGGCGACGCACATTTCGGCGAAATGAGCGACAAAACACCCGCCACCTTCTGCGGCGCGGTGGAATATCTGATGAACACATTGAAGGAACTTTACCCGCATGCCAAAACCGTTTTTATGACCCCGGCGCATGTGTGCCATAACGGGAACAGCGACGCCTCCCCCTTCCCCGGCGAAATGAAAAAGCCCGACGCAAAGCCCCTTGCCGCCTATGTGAAGGTTATCGAAGAGAAGGCGCACGCGCACGACCTTCCCGTCCTGAATCTTTACGAAAAGCTCCCCATCGACCCGAACCGTCCGGAGGACAGCGAGCGCTATACCGTGGACGGACTCCATTTCAACGATGAGGGTCACGGCGTGCTCGCAAACCTTCTCGCGGACTTTTTAAGAGGGATTTGATTTTGGTGGAAAGAGACGCCGGGCTTTTGCCCCATTAGCTCGCGATATCGTTTTTGGCATTAAAAAATGAATTTTTTTGAAATCATTTTACTTTTATCTTGACATTATTCCTTTTTTGGAATATAATGATGGCGAGGCGAGAGACTGAAATGGCATTTGACATTGAATTTTATACCCTTGAAAACGGGAAAAAGCCGGTTGAAGACTTTCTGGACTCGTTGAGCGTAAAAATGCGAACAAAGGCGGTGTACAGTCTGGAACTTTTGGAGGAATTCGGAAACCGTCTGAAAGAGCCGTATGCAAAATATCTGTCTGACGGAATTTTTGAACTTCGGATTCGGTTTGCAAGCGATATTTCCAGAATTTTTTATTTTTTTGTGGTGAATAATAAAATTATTCTGACGAACGGGTTTATCAAGAAGACGCAAAAAATACCTCGCGATGAATTGACAAAGGCAAAAAAATACAAAACCGATTATGAGAGGAGGCACCCAAATGAGTGATTTTAAGACTTACAGAAAAAAGCAGATGGAAAATCCGGAATTCCGGGAAGAATATGAAGCCATGCGCCCGGAATTTGAAATCACCCGCGCGCTGATTGCTGCCCGCACCTCCGAGAATCTGACGCAAAAAGAGCTGTCCGAGAAGTCCGGAATCCGTCAATCCAACATCAGCCGGATCGAGAGCGGTGTTACAAGCCCGACGGTGGCAACGCTGGAAGCTCTTGCCGCCGGCATGGGGAAGCGGCTTGTTATTTCCTTTGAATCTTTGACACCGAAAGAGGGGACGCTGTGAGCGTCCTCTTTTTTTGCCGCGCTTTAGGGCAACCGCGCCTTCCTGCCCGAAGGGAGGTATGATTTTTGTGAGAAGATCGGTCTTGCACAAGAAAAAGCATCTCTTTGCCCCCTTGACAAATTTCACTTTTTTTGTTATGATCGTGATAAAATAAAGCGCCGCTTAAGGGTGAAGAGAGATAATAACGAATGAAGAAGTTGTCGAATTCAGAATTAAGAATTCAGAATTATGAATGAGGCAATAGGCAATCGTTTGACTTTTCTTTTCTGACTTTTATTCTTGCGGATGAAATTCGTCTGCGGCATTTTTGAGGCACTTCGCTTTGTAGGGGTCGGCGCGAGCGTCACCTTGCGGTGCCGCAGTGAAATCCGCCGGAAAGAACGGATATTGTGTTGGCGGAATGTTGCTTTCTCGGCGGGTGAAATGCGCTCCGCGCGTGAAATCGCTGCGCGGTGAAATTCGCCTGCGGCGAGAGAAAGAATTGTTTTGGTAAGAACTTTAGGATCGAGATAACGGGGGTGACCTCGGTCGCCCACTTGCGTTTTCCTTGTTACAACGCCAAAAAGAGGCGCCGCCGCCTCGGTGATTTGTAGGGGTCGGCGCCCTCGACGACCCGTTACGCAAAGTTTATCGTTCACCTGCCCACGGGGCGCTCATTCCGACGACCCGCAAAACGCAAAAACTCGATTCGCGTTATCGGGAGGCATTTCGTTATCATATACCCGTAGGGGCGACCATCGGTCGCCCGTCACGCCGAATATTGAAAAGCACGGTTATATGTAAATATTGATTTACAAATCGGTGTATTTTTGACGAAATGTGCCATAAAATCATCGCGCTTTGCGGGCGACCAATGGTCGCCCCTACGACAGGGCATGACGAAACCGTCTCGAAAAGGTGCAGACAAAGGACAAAACGAGCGGGTCGTCGGGGGCGCCGACCCCTACAAGCGAGGGGTGCGTTTTCGTTTCGATCGTTCGTTTTTGTAGGTTTTGCGTAACGCAGGCGACGCCTTACGGCGCCGAAGTGAAATCCGTCGAGAAAAGCGGAGACCACCGACAGAATGTTTTTTCTTCGGCGGGCGAAACGCTTCGTAAATTGGAATGAAGAATTCAGAATTATGAATGAGGCAATAGGCGATCGCATGCTTCTCTTTTTTGCCTTTTTTATTCTTTTCGGTGAAATAAACCTATGACGCAAGAAAAGAATTTCTGATTGATACAATTCTGAATTCATAATTCTTCATTCTGAATTTACGAAGTTCTTAATTCATAATTCATAATTCTTAATTCTTAATTCGCTTGTTTTTGGAGGTATTTATGCGGCTTCTGATTGCGGAGGACGACCCACGGTTGCTCAAATCCCTGCTCCACATCTTCAAGGCGAACGGCTATGCCGTCGACGGGGTGGAGAACGGGACGGACGCCTACGATTACGCGGCAGGTGGGGAATATGACGGGCTGGTGCTCGACATTATGATGCCCGGCATGGACGGGCTCCATGTGCTCTCCCGCCTGCGGGCGGAGGGGGTGAAGACACCCGCGCTCTTTCTCACCGCACGGGCGGAGGTCTCCCAGCGCGTCGAAGGACTGGACGCAGGGGCGGACGACTATCTGCCGAAGCCCTTCTCCACCGAGGAACTGCTCGCCCGCGTGCGGGCAATGCTCAGGCGGCGGGAGAACTTCGCGCCCGAGCTGCTCACTTTCGCGGGGGCAACGCTCAATTGCTCGACCTTCGTCTTCTCCTATGGCGGGAAGAGCGAGACGCTGAGCGGCAAGGAATTTCAGATCCTCGAGGTGCTCATGCGCGACCCCGGCGTGATCGTCTCCGCCGATACCCTCCTCACCCGCGTGTGGGGGTATGACGCGGAGGTGGAATCGGGCGTCATCTGGGTGCATATCTCGAACCTCAGAAGAAAGATGGAGGCAACCGGCGCCCGGATCGCGATTCGCTTTGTCCGCGGGGTCGGCTATGTGCTGGAAGAGGTCGACGGAGGGAAAAAGGCATGATTTATCGTTTGCGGAGAAAATTTATCCTGATCTCGGCAGGCTCGCTGTTTTTGGTTTTTGCGATGATCTTCGCCCTGATCTGCGTCTATAATACCGCGTCGGTGAACCGCTCGGTCGACATGCTGACCGACGCGCTCGCAGCGGGGGGCGGCACCTTTCCCGAGCCTGCCGACCCGACAGACTTCGTGACGCCGCCCCTGCCGTCCGAACCGTCGGCACCGCCGACGGACGG
>CALAFS010000106.1 GCA_937892405.1 uncultured Clostridia bacterium | reverse complement strand
TTCTCATCCGACTCGAGAAGCTGGGCGATCCAGCGGAGTTTCTCGTCCGTGGAGCCGTCTCCTTTTTCCCCCGATTTATATTTCCAGTGCGCGGCGATACCGTATTCCGCCTCTTCGTGCATCTGCTCGGTGCGGATCTGCACCTCGAAGGGCACGCCGCCGCGTCCGATGACAGTGGTATGAAGCGAGCGGTAGAGGTTCGGCTTCGGCGTGGAGATATAGTCCTTGAATCTGCCGGGCACCGACTTGAACATCTCATGCACAAGTCCGAGGGCGGTATAACATTCAAGCTCGGTATCGACGATGATGCGGACGGCGTAAAAGTCGTAGATCTCATCGAAAGTTTTGCCGAGGGTATAAATTTTCCGATAGAGGCTGTACACCGATTTGATACGGCTCTCAAGACGGAAATGAATCTTGTTTTCGGTGAGCTTTTCGGCGATGTGTTCCTTCGCCTCTTCAAGAAAGCCTTTGCTCTGCCCGAATTTTTTCTCCACCTGTGCCTCGACCTCTTCGTATCCGACGCGGTCAAGATAGTAAAGACTCAGGTTCTCAAGCTCCTGCTTGATCCTCTGCATACCGAGCCGGTGGGCAAGCGGCGCGTAAATGTACATCGTCTCGAGAGCGATGGCACGCTGTCTGTCCTCTTTTTTCGCGACGAGGGTACGCATGTTGTGCAGGCGGTCGCAGAGCTTGATGAAGATCACGCGGATGTCCCGGTTCATGGCAAGGAGCATCTTCCGGATATTCTCGATATGCGCCTCTTCTTTATCCGCAACCTGTACCTGTATGATCTTAGTCAGTCCGTCGACGAGCATTGCCACATCGTCGCCGAACATTTTACGAATGGTATCGAGACTCGTCTTGTCCGAGCAATCCTCCACCGTATCGTGAAGAAGCGCGGCACAGACCGAATCGGTATCCAGTCCGAGCTCCGCGACGATCTTCGCCACGGCGACGGGGTGACTGATATACGGTTCTCCGCTCTGACGGAACTGTCCTTCGTGCAGAGCGGCGGCGTATTCGTACGCCCGCTTGATTTTTTCGATGTCGTAATACTTTGCGTTCTTTTCCAGAAGGTCAAGAAGCGATTTCATTTCTTCATACATAAAGCATTAACCTTTTTGCTGTGCGCGAAGACGGCGCAGAAGCCCCGACCGCTCAAGATCGGTCTTCCCCGCATGATAGCGGAAGCGGAAGGTATAGACCTCCTCCGTCGGTTCATCAATCCCGACAATATTGAGCTCGGTCAGCACCTTGATGATGACCTTGAGCTTGACATATCCGATAGCGGCGTTCGCCGTATGCGGCAATTTCGCGAGAATTTCACGGTGCGTCATGGTGCCGACACCGCCGTGTGCCGCGGAAAAGAGAAAACGGTAAACGGTCGCAAAGTCCTCTCTCGACGGCAGAACGCCGTCCTCGGCGTGGAACTCGCCGCCCGACCAGATATATGTAAAATATGCCCGATCATCCGCACTCCGATCCTCTTTCATCTTCGATTTGCGGATATCTTTTACAATCAGCTGTACCGAGCGCCTGCCAAGCCACTCGTTTACATCAAGGTTGAACATAACATCTGCCGTATCCCCGACCGAAAGTCCGAGGGTCGATGGCGAGACGGAGAAATACATCGCCACAAGCTCGCACTTCCCGTCGCCGAGAAGCAGGCGGGTATGCTTTCCGTCCGAGATCGGAGAGATCGCGTTGACGGTCACGCCGCGCACGGCGAACGCCGGCATCGGGTTCCCGACGCCGTAAGGCTCCAGCATGCGCAGAGATTCCGCAAGGGGTAGGGTGATATCGGAAAGGCGGATCTCAAAATCCCCCTCCAGCGTCGGAACCATGTCCTCCGCACGCAGGTTTTCCTTCGCATAACGGTTGATACATTCGGTGAAGCGCGGAAGGTTCTCCCGTGTGACCGAGAGACCCGCGGCGAGCTCATGTCCGCCGAATTTCACAAGATACTGCTCGGACGCGCAGAGTGCCTCCACGAGGTTCAGCCCGTGAATACTCCGCCCGGATCCTTTACCGACATCGTCCGGCAGATGCTTTTCCCCACAGCCCTCAAAAGAAACGAGGATCGAGG
>CALAFS010000105.1 GCA_937892405.1 uncultured Clostridia bacterium | reverse complement strand
TTCCTCGCGGCGTCCTCGATCTCCAACATCGGACTTGACATTCTGTTTGTCGCGGGCTTCGGCATGCGGGTCGAGGGCGTGGCATACGCGACGCTGATCTGCCAGGGCATCAGCTGTGTTCTCGCCGTGGTCTTTGTCTTCCGCCGTCTTGCCAAAGTGGAGAGCGGTGTGAAGGCGCCGGTCTTCTCCTTCCCGCTCTTTTGCGAGATCGCGAAGATCGCGATCCCGAGTATTTTGCAGCAGAGCTTCATCTCGGTCGGAAACATTGTGATTCAGAGTGTCATCAACACCTTCGGCTCGGGGGTGATGGCGGGTTATTCCGCGTCGATCAAGCTCAACAACATGGTGATTACCTCTCTGACGACGCTCGGCAACGGTGTCTCCAACTACACGGCGCAGAATCTCGGCGCCGAAAAGCCCGCGCGGGTGCGCGAGGGCTACCGTGCGGGGCTGACGCTCGTGTGGATTCTGTGCGTGCCGATCATCGCGCTGTATGTGGCGGGGGCGGCGCCGCTCGTCTCCCTGTTCCTCGAGAGCCCGTCGGGCGAGGCGCTCGAGACGGGTATGCTCTTCTTACGGATCGTGTCTCCCTTCTACCTGATCGTATCGACGAAGCTCGTGACCGACGGTGTGCTCCGCGGCGCGGGTGAAATGAAAAAGTTCATGATCGCGACCTTCACCGACCTGATCTTACGCGTAGTCCTCGCGGAGGTGCTCTCTCGCACGGCGCTCGAGGTGACGGGCGTATGGCTCTCCTGGCCGATCGGCTGGTTTGTCGGTGCGGCGCTCTCGGTGTTCTTCTATTTCCGCCTGACGTGCAAAAAGCAGGCGGTTTAACGAAAAATGACAAGAGAACTTTACAAACAGTTCTTGGAAAAGAGGAAATCGGAATGAAACTCGTACAATTGACAGGACCCCTGCGCAAACGGTTCGGCGATCGTGAGGCGATCCGCCTGATCCGGGAAGCCGGTTATGACGGCTACGACTATTCCATGTTTCATATGGCGAACACCGCGGAGGACATCGGCGGGGACGGGTGGCTTGCTTACGCGAAGGAGCTTCGCGCTTATGACGACAGCCTCGGGATCCCCTGCCTTCAGGGGCACGCGCCGTTTACCAATCTGAGAAGCTATGAAGAGACGGCGGCATTCCTCCCCTACCTTGTACGCGCGGTAAAAATCGCGGGGATCCTCGGCTGCCCGATCCTTGTCGTCCACCCGGGAAACAACTTCACGGCAGAAGAGAACTACGAGCATATTTTCCGCCATCTGATGCCCGTCGCAAAGGAATGCGGCGTGAAGATCGCGACCGAGAACATGTGGAATTATGACGATCAGAACAAGGTGCCCTATCCTTCGGCTTGCGGCACCGGCGAAGATTTCTGCCGACATGTGGATCTTGTGAACGATCCCGATTTCGGCGCCTGCCTCGACATCGGACACG
>CALAFS010000104.1 GCA_937892405.1 uncultured Clostridia bacterium | reverse complement strand
CTTGACGAAAAACGGACCATCGGCATCGTGGGCGAGTCGGGGTCGGGAAAGAGCGTTTCGGCGATGAGCATTCTGCGCCTGCTCGACAGCAACGGCTACATTGCCGAGGGCGAAATCCTCTTCGAGGGGGTCGACCTGACCAAGCTGAGCGAACAGCAGATGTACGATATCCGCGGAAATAAGATTTCCGTGATCTTCCAAGAGCCGATGACCAGTCTGAACCCCGTGTTCTCAATCGGAAAACAGCTTGCCGAGCCGTTCATGATCCATCAGGGGTTAAAGAAGCGGGAAGCGATGAAAAAGGCGCTTGAAATGCTTTACGCGGTTCAGATTCCGAACCCCGAGGCGGTTATCAAGCAGTATCCGCACCAGCTTTCGGGCGGTATGCGTCAGCGTGTCATGATCGCGATGGCGCTTGCCTGCCGTCCGAAGATCCTGATCGCCGACGAGCCGACCACCGCGCTCGATGTGACGATTCAGGCGCAGATTCTCCGACTGATGAACGATCTTCAGAGAGAGAACGGCACCTCCATCATCTTCATCACGCACGACCTCGGCGTTATCAACGAGATGGCGGACGATGTCGTCGTCATGTATTGCGGTCAGGTCGTCGAGCGCGCGAGCGCGAACACGATCTTCACCAATTGCAAGAAGAGCCACCCCTATACCGAGGGACTGATGTATTCGATCCCGCGTCTTGACGCGATTGACGAAAAGCTCGAGCCGATCCCCGGCGTCGTCCCGCACCCGCTCGCTCTGCCGAAGGGGTGCAAGTTCGCCCCCCGGTGCAAATACTGTACACAGAAATGTATGGAAGAAGAGCCCGCTCTGATTGACGCGGGGAACGGACAGCTGATCCGTTGCTTCTATCCCGAAAAGGAGGTACGATGCAGTGAAGAACACAGAAAACTTGTTGTCCATCAGTAATCTGAAAAAGTATTTCCCCATTGCGAAGTCCTCCGTCTTTCAGAAAGAACAGCTTTATGTCCGGGCGAACGAGGATATCTCCCTCGACATTGCCCGCGGCGAGACGATCGGTATCGTCGGTGAGTCCGGGTGCGGAAAATCCACGCTCGGACGCGTCCTGCTCCAGCTCTACGAGCAGACCGCCGGCACCACGATGTACTACGGGCGTACCCGCGCGTCGGTGGCGCCGCACTATGTGCTCGATACCCTGAAGCATGCCGACAAATATATTCAGAAGATGAAGAAAGCGCGTGAGAAAGCCGACGAGCTGACCGCGAAGTGCGACGCCCTCGGAGAGTCGGCGACCTTCTTCGATCTTCAGGATAAGAACCTTGCCGTCGCGGAGGCGGAGACCGCACTTTCGCATGTGGCGAAGATTCTCGGCGGCTTTATCGTCCGCGACACGGAGAAGGGCGCGGAGCTTTTGTATCGGCGCGCGCTGTATGAAGACGCCGCCGCCCGCCGCGCCGAGGAGATCAAGGACATCGACCTTGAGATCGAGACGCTTGAGGGCACCCTCGCGGAAGAGAACGATGAGAAAAAGCGTGCCAAGGCAGAGGAGGAGATCCGCTCCTACCGTGCAAAAGCCGAGGCACTCCGGAAGGAAGAGGACAAAGACACGGCAGAGGTCGCCGCCTTAGACGACAAAATCGCCGAGGCAAAAGCCCCCTATTTCACCGACGAAGAGTTCCTCCGCTACGAGGCGCTGCTCGACGACGGCATCGACCTCTCGCGTCTGCGCTATTCCGAGATGCGCCTTCTGCGTAAGGATCTGCAGATCATTTTCCAAGACCCCTATTCTTCTCTGAACCCCCGTATGACCATCGGTCAGATCATCGAAGAGGGACTTGTCACCCATAAGTTCTATAAGCACGGCTCGCCGAAAATGAAGGAGTATATTCTCGAGGTCATGCGTAAATGCGGACTTCAGGATTATATGCTTCACCGCTATCCGCACCAGTTCTCGGGCGGTCAGCGTCAGCGTATCTCCATCGCGCGTGCCCTCGCGGTCAAGCCGCAGTTCGTCGTCTGCGACGAGTGCGTCTCCGCGCTCGATGTGTCCATTCAGTCGCAGATCATCAACCTGCTTCTCGAGCTGAAGGAGAAGGAAAATCTCACCTATATGTTCATCTCGCACGATCTGTCGGTCGTCCGTTACATCTCCGACAGAATCTGCGTTATGTACCTCGGCAATATCGTGGAGCTTGCGGATGCGAAGACGGTCTTCGCCGATCCGCGCCACCCCTACACGATCGCTCTTTTGTCTTCCATTCCGAGCACCGACATCGAGAGCCTGAAAAAGGAGCGTATCATTCTGGAAGGGAACATTCCCTCGCCGATCAAGCCGCCGTCGGGCTGTAAGTTCCACACGAGATGCTACATGGCGTGCGACATCTGCAAGAGAGTGCCGCCCCCGCTCCGCGAGATCGAGCCGGGACACTTCCTCGCCTGCCACTTCCCGAATCGCAAGGTCGACGAGCACGGCAACTATCTCTTCGAGCTTCCGAAGATGGAGAGAAAATCGGTGAAGGAGCGCAAAGGGGAGGAGGAAGAGGCATGATCTTCCGCCGCCTGAAAAAGCCCGATCCCGAAAAGGAAAGGGAATTCGCCGAGGCGATGAAAGAAGAGAAGCTCGGTGCTTCCGACATCTTCGCCATCGTGATCTCCGCCTTTGTCTCGATCGTGTTGCCCTGTCTTTTGGTTCTCGGTGCCCTCGGCGCCCTGTTCCTCTGGATTTTCGGCGCGTTCTGAACGCAAAGTACGAAAGCCTTCCTCGAAAGAGGAGGGCTTTTTTGCGCCTTCCGCCTTGCGACGGGCTTTTCCGGCGTCCGACAAAAAAGCGGGCAAAATTCACAATATGTGTTGACATTTTTTCTCCCATATGCTATACTGTGCACAGAGCAGGGCGCCGTCGGCGCTTCCTGTACGATTTACTTTCGGAGGAAAAATTCGTGAAGAAAGCAAGACTTGCCTTCCTTGCCGCAACGCTTCTTGTCGTTGCGCTCGTCCTTTCGTCCTGCGGCGGGGTGAAAGCGGCGAAACCCCAAAATGTTTTTTCGGAGAATTATGAAACCGCCACAAAGATACCGACCCGTGTCAGCGACATTGCCGCGACCGGGGCGACGGTTCGTAACACCTCGGGGAAATTCGTGCGCTTCTTTGTAAGTGAGAGCATCGCCGCGGACGGCACGACGACGCCCGCCAAGGAGATGATTTACAACATCGAAAGCGACAAGATGGTCTATACCTTCACATGGAGTGAGAACAGCGCGCTTTCCGATGTGAGCTTCTATCGGACGGATCTCTATGAGGCGGAGTTTTTCACCGTGACCGCCCGCAAGAGCGGAACCGATGACGAAGACGACACCGTCACGACGACGCTGTATGACGATAGCGGCAAGGAGATCGCCGCCGTAAACCGTGCAGAGAGCGTACATACCACCGATGTGGATCTCTTCCTCTTCGGCGGGAAGTGCTATCGCGTCGCGGCAGACAAGAGTGTTTCGGAGCTTGCCGCATGGAACGAGCTTTTCGGGACGCGCGTGCTCGACTCTCTTGCGGTCATGACGGAGAACTATTATTACGCCTATTCGGAAGAGAACGGAAAAGTGATGACGGTGTATGACAAGTCGCTTGCCTATGCGGCATCCTATTACTTCCCGAGCTATGCGGATGACACGGTGTCCGGGATTCTCGCGGACGGTAAGCTCCTCTTCCAGTACAGCGTGATGCTTCCCGATGATGCGGACGAGTACGATTATACCGGCGGAAAGTTTAAGTATGCGCTGAAGTCCGAGATTCTCGATGTCAAAACGAATCGCACCAAAGAAATCAAAACGCCGTATCTCTTCGACTCCCTGACTTCGCACGATGTGGTGTCGGGCAACGACCCGTTCGCTATCTTCGACGAAAAGGTGAAGATCGTGGCGTCCGTTTACGAGATCAAGGATCGGAAAATTGACAGAAACTCCCGCAGTGCGGAATATGTCATCGTGGACGAAAACGCGAATGTGAAGTCTTCGCTTACCGCGATGTTCCCCGACATGGTTCAGTTGCCGGAACCTGTCGGCAACGGCGTGTACTGCTATGCAACCCATGCGGGCGTCCTCTACCTTGTCGGACGGGACGGGAAGGTGATCGGCGATGTTTCGGGTGTGGTCGACGGGAATGAAAAATACATTCTCGGCGAGAGCAAACTTTATCACTACGATCTCACTGTGGCGTTCGATTTCGGTGCGCAGGATCTCTCCTACCACTATGTTTCCGGAGACTGCGCGACCGCGACGGGTGTCTTCTTTGAAAAGGCGGACGGCAGTATCT
>CALAFS010000103.1 GCA_937892405.1 uncultured Clostridia bacterium | reverse complement strand
TTCCTCGCCGGCGAGGACACCATGGTGCGCGAGGGGGCGGCACGCGCCCTCGCGAAAAGGATCCCCGCCTGCAAGGTCATCCTTTGCAAAAAGGCGAAGCACGAGATCTTCGGCTCCGAGGACGCGACGGCGCTCCCCTACTTTGAGGAGATCCTCGACTTCTACGACCGCGCAAGCCGCACATAAGCAAAAGCCTTCATAAAACAATTCAAAAACCGCCCTGCCGTATCCGAAAGGATAACGGCAGGGCGGTTTTTGAAACGCTTCAGATCACGGAAACGCGCTTGCGGTACTCGCCGGGAGTACAGCCGACAGCATCGCGGAAGGCGCGGCAAAAGTGGAAGATGTCCGAAAAACCGCACGCCGCCGCGATCTCGCCGACGCTCTCGCGACTGCCGGCGAGGCGACGCTTCGCATTCTCAAGCCGCGCCGCGAGGATATAGCGACGCGGAGAGACGCCGTGACGGCGGGTAAAGAGCTTTCGGAAATAGACCTCGCTGACATTCGCGGCGCGGGCAAGATCGGCGTTCCGAAGGTCGGGGTCGGCAAGGTGCTCCCGGAGGTAACACTCCGCCGGCGCCAGAATATCCTCCCCGTCCCCGGGTGCCGAGAAAATCAGATCAAAAAGCTCATAGAGACAGCGCATGGCGCGCAGGTGATTCTTTTCCTGCACGAACGCGCGGAACAGCGCGTCGTAGGCAAAAAGCGCAGGCACGGGATTCTGCAAAGGGAGAAGCGTAAACTCATCGAGAGTCAGTCCCGTCGCCTGAAAGTTGACGAGGGGAAACATACCGGTGACCTGTCGGTTCAGATCATAGGTCGCCCCCTTCGGCAAAAGAATCGCCGAGGCGGCATCGGAGACAAAGTCCCGTCCGCCGTGGCGATAGACGATCCTGCCGCTGCGGCAGAGGGACAGCCCGTAGCTCTCGCGATCCACGCGGTGCAGATGATCTCCCTTCACCGAATACACGGTGAGCACCTCGCAAATTTCGGTAACGATCATATTCGATATCCGCATCGCGCACCTCCTCTTTTTTCTTTGATTATACTCTTTTTTCAAAAAAAAGTCAACGGTTTCACTGAAAAACTGTATCGAAAAAGGCAAAGAAAGAGCGATTTTTCCATTGTATTTCTCCTCCTTCCGCGATAAAATCAAAGGTGAAAAAACACAAGGAGGAATCTTCTCATGAATTTTTCGGGTCAGGTCGCTCTCGTCACGGGGGCGGCATCGGGCATGGGTCTGCTCTTTTCGCAAGCATTCGCCGATCTCGGCGGTCGCGCGGTACTCGTCGACCGGGACGAAGAGGCGGCACGGGCGCGCGCGGCGGAAATCGCAGAGAAGCACCCGAAGTGCGCGATCGCCGTCGGGTGCGATGTGCGTTCCTATGACGGGGTGGTCGCGGCGCGCGACAAGGCAGTCGCCGCGTTCGGTAAAATCGACATTCTCGTCAACTTCGCCGGCGGAGCAGAGACGCGGATCTGCCACGCGTCGGGGGAATTCCCCGACATTCCGATCGAGGTCTACGACTTCGGCATAGATGTCAATCTGAAGGGACAGTTTTATTTCGACCATGCCGTCATGAAGCAGATGCGCGCGCAAAAGAGCGGTGTGATCGTCAACATCGGCTCGATCACGGGTGAGGAAGGATCTGCCTGGAATGTCGCCTACGCAACCTCGAAAAGCGGCGTGATGAACGGACTGACGAAGTCCCTCGCGCTCTACGGAAGCAAGTACGGCGTGCGCTGTGTCTGTGTCTCCCCGGGACCCGTGCTAACGCGTCCCGGGATGGCGTCCATGAAGACGGCGCTCGGTAGAGCGGCGGAGCCGGACGAGATCGTAAACATGATCCTGTATGCCGCGTCGGAAGAGTGCGCCTTCCTCGACGGGGTGAACATTCTGATGGACGGAGGCCGCAGTATCATGCGGAATAAAGATTATTGATGAGAACCTTTCTTCGAAAAGACCGCCCCACACTGACGGTCATGATCCGTGCACAGTCGCGGCAGCGTGTGCTGGAGCTGATCCGCAAGGGACTTGCCGGCGGGGCGGACGCCTTCGGCATCCAACTGGGGCTTCTTCCGCCTGAAGAGTGGGAGAGGGCGGCTCTCACAGAGCTGATCGACGCGACGGAGGGAAAGCCCACCTATCTGACGAACTACCGTCGGACGGGAGAGGACGGGAGCGTCGACGAGTCGCTCGCACGCGGACTTCTCCTCGCGGCGGAGTGCGGCGGGACGCTGATCGACATGATGGGCGATCTCTTCTCCCCTCACCCGCTCCAGCTGACCTCAGAGCCGCGCGCGGTGAGACGGCAGGCAGAGCTGATCGACGCCCTGCACGAGAGGGGCGCCGAGGTGCTGATCTCCTCGCACACCTACCGCTTCCTGCCCGAGGCGGAGGTTCTCGACATGGTAAAGGAACAGCACCGACGGGGCGCGGATATCTGCAAGGTGGTGACAGGCGCGGAAAACGACCTCGAACTGTCCGAAAATTTCCGCACGAGCGCAAGGCTCGCGGAGCTTTCCTACCCCGCCCTGTTTCTCTGTGGCGGAGAACGTTGTCCCGCACACCGCAGGGTCGCTCCCCTGCTCAGAAAAACGGGAATCTTCCTCTGCGTCGCCGAGCGCGACGACCTCGCTACCCCGGCACAGCCCCTGCTCCAAGAGGCAAAGCGGCTGGTCGACACTGTCTTCCCGATAGGAGAAATCAAAGAATGAAAGCAGTTTTAACGGGCAAAAACCGGAATCTTTCGTGGGAAGAAGTCCCGACACCGAAGATCTCGGAAAAAGAAGTTTTAATCAAAGTCGCCTACGCGGCAGTGAACCGCGCCGACCTCTTACAGCGCGAGGGGAACTATCCCCCGCCGCCCGGCTGTCCCGAGTGGCTCGGGCTGGAAGTCTCGGGCGTGATCGTCGCGGCGGGCGACCTCGCGAAGGCGGCAGGCGCCAAGATCGGTGCGAAGGTATGCGCCCTCCTCGGAGGCGGCGGCTATGCCGAATATGTCGCCGTGCGCTATGACATGACGATGCCGATCCCCAAGGGGTGCAGTATGGCGGAGGGCGCCGCCCTGCCCGAGGCATTCGCCACGGCATATCTGAATCTTTTCATCGAGGGCAATCTCAAGCCCGGCGATGTCTTTCTGATGCACGCCGGCGCGAGCGGACTCGCCAGCGTCGTGATCCCTATGGCAAAGGCGTTCGGCGCCTATGTCGTGACGACGATCATCGACGAAGAAAAGCGGGCGGCGGTAGAAAAGACGGGCGCCGACCGCATTGTCAACACGAAAACCGAAGACATCGTAAAAGTCCTCACCGAGCTTGACGAGGCGGGAACGCCGGTAAAGCTCGCGATCGACTGTCTCGGCGGTGAGGTGATGGGAAAATGTCTGCCGCACCTTGCCTACATGGCAAAATGGATCATGATCGCCACGCTGGCGGGAGACTTTTCCTCCGTCGACATGCGCAAGCTCTATGTGCGCAATGTCCGTCTGATCGGCAGTACCCTGCGCTCGAAGCCGGAGGACACGAAGGCGGAGATTCTGCGCCTGCTCGTGCGGGATATCTGGAAAAAGGTCTCGGCGGGAGAGATCCGCCCCGTGATCTTCCGTATTCTTCCGATCACAAAGGCAGAAGAGGCGCATGCCCTGCTCAGCGAAGGAAAAAGCGCCGGCAAGGTCGTGCTGGAAGTCGAAGCCATGTGACCCGCCGCGAAGAGAACATAAAAAGCAGACCGTCTCGGAGAACCCGAGACGGTCTGCTTTGTGCTTTTCAAAGATAAATCGCAGGAAATACGGTATTTTTCGGTAGATCAGTCTTCTTTGTTCAGAGAGCCGGTGCGGTAGATGAAACGAACCGAGCCGTCCATATCGGGAGCGATACCGGCGAAGTTCGTATATCTGCGGGAGGCGTCGAGCGTCGCACGCATACGGGTGAAGAGCGGGATCAGTTCTTCTTCCACCGCGGCGGCGAGCTTTGCCGTCACCGCCTCGTCAAAGGAGGAGATGCCGTCGGCAAGGCGCCCCGCACCGTCGTTCAAATCTCCAACGCCCGAGACAAGCGCGGGCATATTGTTTTTCACTGTCAGAATACCGGCGAGAAGTGTCGCCGCACCGTCATCGAGAGATACGGTACCGAGATAAAGAGTATCGGCGCCCGTCTTCAGCGAATCCGCGCCTTCCGACGCGTCGGCGACGCCGTCGGTATAGTCGAGAAGTCCGCGATAGAAGGTTTCATATTCCGAGAGACTCTCTTTGAGTACCGTGATGCTTGCTCTGCCCGCCGCGGCTTTCGCGAGGGCGGCGGCGATCGCGTCCTGCACTTCTTCGGACGCCATGTTCTCTTCGATCAGAGCGGCGATCTTCTCCTCGGTCTTCTCCGAGATCGTCGTCTGAATTTCTTCGGTCGCCATCTTGGCATCCGTCTGCGTCTTTACGGTTTCCTGTACTTCGGAGGTCTCCATCTGCGCATCGACGGCACTCTCCAGTGCGGCGTCCTGCTCCGCACTGATGTGTCCCGCGGCGAGCGCCGCCTCATACTGCTCGACCGTCATGCCCTGCGAGGCGATCGCGCGCTCACGGACGGTGGCACGCACCGCCGCCTTCACCTGCGCCTCTACCTCTGCCCGCACGGCGGCGGTAACGCCAACCGTCACGGTGTCACGGTTTGCCTCGACCTTTTCCGTCACGCTCTCGCGAGCGGTGGCGTTCGCTGTCTCTCTGACATTCTCTTCGGAAAGCGAGAGAAGGACACCGTCGAGCACGGTTTTATAATTTTCCATGGTGAGCGCGGGAATTCCTGTGATGCCCGCGTCGGCAAGCTGTTTGTCCGCCGTGGCGAGGAGCGCGAGGAAGACTTTCTTTGCACCGTCCGTCAGCTCGTCGTTATGTCCTGCAAGATCCGAGAGGCCGTCGGCAAGCTCACCGGCACCCGCCGCAAGGCCATGGGCGCCGTCCTTTATCTGTTCGCTTCCCGCCTTGAGATCCGTCGCCCCCTTCGCCAGCTGTTCGATGCCGTCGGCGAGCTCGTGCGCCTTCGTGAGGAGCGTCTGCGTTCCGTCATAAAGCGCGGAAGAGCCGTCTTTCAGCTGTTTCATGGCGTCGGTGAGTTCTCCGAGCTTTTCCTTCAGTTCATCGACACTGTCGAAGGCGGTGTCGTCCACCGCATTGAAAATCTCGTTGGTGGCAACGGTGACGGTGCCCGTCATACGGAAGTTCTTCGCCGTGGCGGAGATCTCCACATAGGAGGGGAAGGACGCGTCGTCCGTCTCGTCAAGCCCGAGGTTTTCGTTCATCCCCGGGAAGGCGACGCCGATGACAGCGGTGCGATCGCCGTCGGTCACGCACTTGCCGTTCGTGACGCGGATGTCGGAGAAGACGCTGTTATCGAGAAGTGCGCCCGTCAGCATGGCGAAGGGCACGAGGATTCTCTCCTCCTTGCCGTCCACCGTGACTGTCTCATACTGACGGTTCTCATAGGTGAAGCGGATCGTGACCTTACCGCTCTTACCGACGATGGAATCCGCCCCGATTTCCTCACCGTCCAGCGTGTAGGTGACTTTCAGAAGAACGGGAAGCTCCCCCTCGACCTCACCGGTATAGTAAATATCCTCACCGACAGCGTCCCAGACAAGGGAGCCGTTCTCCCCGCCCGTGACAGTCTCGTCTCCTTTGAGACTGCCGGGATTTTTGATATTTGTGATGTCGTCGAGCTTTCCGGTGCCGGGATTTTTCAGTCTGTCGCTGACGATCAGCTTCTTCACCATGCCGTCGGCACCGGCAATGACATAGACAGTCTCGCTCTTCTCCGCGCTCGTATGCAGAGTGTCGGAGGTCGAAGACCCCGTGTCGGCACTTCCGCCCTCGGCGGCGTCGACCGTGAGCGCGGCTCTCGCACCGGCGGCGCCGATGAGAGATGTAGCAACAAGAAGAGACAGGATTCTTTGCATATGTTTTTTCATAATATTCGTTCCTTTCTATCCGATATGTTTACTTTTCTTTGCATTTATGCGGTTCGATACAGGATTTCATGCCGAGAGTGGTATGGCAGATGACGCGATCGCAAAGGAGCAGAAGAGGCGGCAAAAAGAAGATAACCGAGATCATACTGATCAGAGCGCCGCGCGCCATGAGCATACACATCGAGCGGATGATGTCGATGTCCGAGTAGATCGCAACGCCGAAGGTCGCGGCGAACAGCCCCATGCCCGAGACAATGACCGAAGGGATCGAGGACGCGAGGGCGTCACGCACGGCGACACCTTTTGTCGCGCCTCCCTTGCGGTTGGCAAGATAGCGTGTGGTCATTAAGATCGCGTAGTCGACAGTGGCGCCGAGCTGAATCGTACTGATGCAGATCGGAGCGATGAAGGGCATCGACTGCCCGAGAAGATGCGGAATTCCGAGGTTGATGAAGATGGCAAGCTCGATGACGGCAATCAGAATGAACGGCAGGGTGAGACTCTTCTCCACCACGGCGATGATGACGAAGATCGCGAGAATCGAAACGATATTGACCACCTCAAAGTCGTGGCTCGTCGTCTCGATCATATCCTTCATGCAGGGCGCCTCGCCGATCAGCATACCGCTCGGGTCATACTTTTTGAGGATCCGGTTCAGCTCTTCGACCTGCCCGTTGACAAGGTCACTTGCAACCTTGTATTCCGAGTTGATGAGAAGAAGCTCGTAGCGCTCGCTCTTGAAAATAGAGGTAATGCTCTCGGGGAGCATCTCCTCGGGAATGGCGGAACCGACGACCGACTCAAGACCGAGAACATACTTGACGCCCTCGACCTCCTCCATCTCGCGGATCATGGCGCGGATCTCCTTACCCGAGAGGCGGGCGTCCGTCAGAACCATGTGCGTCGAGGCGATGTCGAACTCCTCGGAGAGCTTGGAGTTCGCGATGACATATTCCATGTCCTCCGGCAGGCACTGCCCCATGTCGTAATAGACCTCGTCGTTCGCCTTCTGATAAGAAATCAGCGACGGCGTAATCAGAAGAGCAAAGATCACAAGGAAGACGGGGAACCGCTTTGTCACAAAAGTGGCGACCTTCTTCATATCGGGGATCAGAGAGCGGTGCTTCGTCTTCTGCAACGGCGTGTCAAGAAGAAGAATCAGAGCCGGCAGGACGGTGACGCACCCGAGGACGCCGAGCAGAACGCCCTTCGCCATCACAAGACCGAGATCGCGCCCGAGCGTGAAGCTCATAAAGCAGAGGGCGGCGAAGCCGGCGATCGTCGTAATCGAAGAACCGAGAACCGAAGCGAGCGTCGCATGGATCGCGTGCGCCATGGCTTCTTCCTTGTCGGGATAGTGCTCTCTCTCCTCGTTGTAGCTGTGCCAGAGGAAGATGGAATAGTCCATCGTGACGGCAAGCTGGAGCACGGCGGAAAGCGCCTTTGTAATATAGGAGATTTCACCGAAGATGATATTCGTCCCGAGATTCAGAAGAATCATCATGCCGATGGAGGCAAGGAAGACGAGCGGGACAAGCCAGCCGTCAAGGAAGAGCATCATGGCGGCGAGAGCGAGCAGAACGGCGATACCGACATAGATCGGTTCCTCTTTTTCGCACAGATCCTTGAGGTCGGTGACAAGTGCCGACATCCCGGAGACAAAACAGCGCTGCCCCGCGACGCGGCGCACCTCACGGATCGCGTCCATGGTGACATCCGCCGAGGTGGAGCTGTCAAAGAAGACGGCGAAGAGCGTGCAGTCATCGGTGTTGAACTCCCGATAGATCTCCTCGGGGAGCAGCTCCTTCGGGATCGAGATGTCCGCAAAGGAAGTGTACCAGACGACGCTCTCGACATGGTCGACCTTTTTCAGAGCATCGACGGTCTTTGCAACCTCGCTGTCGGGCATGCCCTCGGCGACGACAAGAGAGAACGCCCCCTTCCCGAAGTCCTCGAGCAGAACATCCTGCCCCTTGACGGTATCCATGTCTGACGGCAGGTAGGTCAGCATGTCATAGTTGATTCTCGTATTCACCATTCCGAACACCGAAGGGATCAGCAGGGCGACGGCGAGAATCAGGATCGGCAGTCGGTATTTCACGACCGCTTTTGAAAAACGCATGGTTTTTTCCTCCTCTTTTCTTTCCGTTTTTCATTTTGCAAAAGGCAGTATAGCACGGGAGAGAAAAAAAGAAAACGGGCAATTCGCAGGGAAATGCCCAAAAAATTATCAAAAAGCGGCGATTGTATAAAAAACAGACAACCGGGGTTCGGTTGTCTGTTTCGGTTAAAAAATATTCATTTTTGCAAGCGGATCCTCGCAATGAGGTCGTCGGAAAGACCGCGGCATACCTTCGTGATACGGAAGATCTCCCGCACGGCGTCCTCCTTCATGCCGTTCATGATCCAGTCGGAAGAAAGACCGAAGACCTCGCACTTGAAAAAGCGGATGACCGTCGCACGATCCTCCTCCGGGATCTCCACCCCGGAGAAGACCGCGGTGATGTAACTCTTGATAATATAATCGGAAAGCTGCATGAGATAGCGGTCGTAGATCTCACGGTTCACGGAGTTGTAGATATGATAAATCGCCTTTTTATGCGCAAGCAAAAAGCAGAACACATCGGAAAGGCAGTCGTCGAGAGAATGTACCGTCGGATATTTTTCAATCACCGCCTCGGTATTCTCTCTGACAATCTCCTCGATCAGCGCCGGAATGTCACGATAATGATAATAGAAGGAATTGCGGTTGATGCCGCAATCCTCACAGATCATGCGGACGCTGACCTGCGAGATGGGTTTCTCTTCCAGCAGTCTGATAAAGGAGGCTTTGATCGCCTGTTTCGTAAAATTCGGCATAGTCTCCTCCTCTCACCGGAAAATCAAAGGCTCTCGAGATAGTTCACAATGTCGCCGACAGTGACGAACTTCGCCAGTCTCTCATCGGGAATGACGATCCCCTGCTCTTCCTCGAGCGTCATGAGAAGCTGGAGAATATCGACGGAATCCGCGCCGAGATCCCCCTTGATGGAAGAGGTCATCGCAATGGCGGAAGGATCCTTTTTCAGCTGTTTTGCCAACAATTCTTTGACTTTTTCAAACATTTTCGTTCTCCTTTTGTGTCGCGGCAAGAGCGGCGGCAATTTTTTCATTCATTTTATTGTTCACCATGCGGTAGGCAAGGTCAATCGAAACGGAGACAGCACTTGCGCGGCTGCTGCCGTGCCCCTTGACCACTACCTTCTCAAGTCCGAGGAGGACACTGCCGCCGTAGTTCTGATAGTTCATGAACTTCTTTTCTTTTTTGAACATCGGATAGAGAAAGAGCGCACCGAGCTTGTAGAGAAAAGAAGAGGAAATATCGCGCTTGAGCTTCTTCAGCATTTCGAGACAGGCACCCTCGGTGCTCTTGATCAAGACATTGCCCGAAAAGCCGTCCGCGACGACCAGATCGTATTTTCCCGAAAGAAGGTCGCGGCTCTCCATGTTGCCGACGAAGTTCAACCCCGCGGCATGAGAAAGAAGTCCGTACGCCTCGCGGTGAAGATCGTCCCCCTTCTCCGACTCGACCCCGACATTCAGAAGGGCGACGCGGGGATTTTCGATTCCGTAAGCGGCAGAGAGATAGGCGGAGCCGAGCAGAGCGTTCTGCAGGAGTCCCTCGGCATTCGTCTCCACATTCGCGCCGCTGTCGCATACGCCGACGATCCCGCCGTTCATCGTCGGGAGGATCGGGCAGAAGGGCGGACGGCGCACGCCCTCGATTCTTCCGAGACGGAGAATCGACGCGCCGACAAGGACGCCGCTCGCACCGCAGGATACCAGTGCCGAAAGGGCATCGTCCTCTCTGAGCGCGCGGATCGCCGAGATCATGGAGGACTCCTTTTTCATACGGATGGCGTCGATCGGGGCGTCCTCCCCGCTCACCGCCATGGGCGCGTCCACAATCTCCATGCGGTCGGTCGGCACCTTCTTTTTATCGGCGAGACAGGCGCGGATGGCATTCTCCTCTCCGAAGAATACCACGGAAAGATCGGGGTGTGCCGAAAGCGCGAGAAGGGCGCCCTCGACATTGGCGGCGGGAGAGTGATCTCCGCCGAGACAATCCACGGC
>CALAFS010000102.1 GCA_937892405.1 uncultured Clostridia bacterium | reverse complement strand
GGAGAATCTGAGCCCCGAAGATAAGCGGGCGATCGCAGACTTTGAGGCAAAGGGTGGTATCGTCTTCGGCAGCGATATCGGAGGATATAACCAGTGCAGAGGAACCTACCAGAGATACGGTACCAAGCGCACGCCCTTCCGTTGCGGCGCCCCGGTATATGATGCCATTGAGAGCACGGGCATCCTCCCGCAGATCACAAAGAGCGAATCCCGCGACCTCCTGATGGAAACCCTGAAGGGAGAGGGATATTATCTTGTCTGCCTGACGAACGGCACAAATCTCAAAAAGACATTTGAAAATGTGCGCGTGAGCGCAAAGTTCGATTTCTCGGAGGCGACGCTTTACACCTTTGAGCACCCCGAAGGACGGGCGCTCGCCGTCTCGGAAAATTCCTTCGTCGTCGATAAAATCGAAGACGGCGCCTTTGTCTTGCTGAAATAATACGCCGTAAGGCGAGAAGCGAAAACCACAACCCGTCCGCGCTTTCACGGACGGGTTGCGTTTTTCCTTTTTTACTATAACGCATAGACTTTTTGAAAAATCGACTTCGTTTCAGGGGGCAGAGTTGTGGGTTTTGCTCCGTTTGCGCGGAGTGCAGCATCATTCGGCAGAGCCGGTATCATTGGGCGGGAGCCCACTTCATTTGAGGAAAAGCCTCAACCCCGTTCATTTGTGCCTTGCGGCACAAATGAAAACTCCGAAAGTCGAGACTTTCGGAGTTTTGGCAGGGGTAGCTGGATTCGGACCAGCGAATGCAGGAGTCAAAGTCCTGTGCCTTACCGCTTGGCTATACCCCTTGATAACGAACGCGTTAATTATATCACATCCGACGGGCGGTGTCAAGTATTTTTGAAAATTAAGGAGTGCCGTCCCGGCGAGGTTTTGCCTTTTGCGACGCGGGATTTTTGATTGCAAAACGATTTTCGGTATTATATGTCGCGGTGATCGGGCAGAGCGTCGGGAAAAATCGGTAAAATGTCGAAAATCTCTTGAATTGACGGAGCAGAGGTGTTATTATATAAGTGAAAAAGTTTGCTTGCAAGGACTTTTTCACGCCATATTTCAACGAACGGCTGTTCTTTGCGTTTAGCAAAGAACATATTGCGAATGCAATACAAAAATTTATTTTTGTAAGCCGTGTAATGTTATAATACCATCTTGAAACGAATGACCGTTATTTCAGAGATTCTGAGGAAATCCCGAAATGAAAGAAACTCGGGCGGTCTTCGCGATTTTTGCTCACGCTTTTTAGTAAGGAGGGAAAACGATGCAAAGAACCGACAGGGCGGCGTTCGGTATATCCGATTTTTACGAAGCCGTCGGAGGGGATCTTGACGAGGTAATCGACCGATTGGAAGATCTTGATATGGTAAAGGAAAACCTGCTTGACTTTTCGGAAGACACGGCATATGCCGAGCTGACCGAAAATCTGAGAAAAAACGACAGCAAGGACGCTTTCCGCGCCGCGCACACGCTGAAAGGGATTTGTTATACCTTCGGTATCGGACGGCTCGGCGACAGCGCCGCCGCGATTTGCGAGGAGTTGCGACGGGGTGCTTTTCCCACAGGGGAAATGACAGAGCGGCTGACGAAAGAATATGATCTCGTGATCCGCGCGATCGGGCGTCTTCGCGACGGTCGATGATTTTTTGATCGGTTCCCGCATTTTTCGGGTTTGTCCGTCCGATTTCTTCAATAATTTCGCCGAAATCATAATTTTCCGCACAGGGTTGCTTTTTCCGCTATAATGACTCCAGAAGATCCGTTTGAAAGCCGCGAGACTTTCCTTCGGGGATTCAATCTTTTATACAAGGAGTCACTTGAAAATGACGAACTATGTTGTAATCAAAAACAATCCGAGAAGAGCAAAACGCGGCGGAAGAGGGGATACATACGGTATTTGCGCCTGTTCTTTTTCGGATGGTGTGCTGGAAGTACAGAAATGCGTCAACGGTATCTCCGACGATCTTATTTTTCTGAAATTGCTCGCCGACAAGCTCAATCGCAACGATGTGGATCCGATTCATCTTGAAAATATAGTGGAGGATGAATTGTACGCGATCCGGTAAAGCGGAGCGCGGTTTACCCTATCCGGAAGGGATTTTACGGCATTATGCGTTTGGCAATTTGTGACGATGACGATTTGGAACGGAATTTTTTACATTCGCTTCTGAAAAAGTATTTTTCCGAGACTTCCATCAGTTGCGAATTCACATTGTATGACCGCGGGGTCAATCTGTATTGTGACATCGCGGAAGAGATGGAATACGACATCGTTTTTCTTGACCTTTTCATGAAAGACTCCTTCGGCATGGACATTGCGAAAAAATTAAGAGACATTCATTACGACGGCAAAATTATATTTTGTACGGTCTCTGCGGACTACGCGCTCGAGAGCTACGATGTGTACGCGTCGGGATATATTCTCAAGCCGTACAGTCTCAAGGAGATCCGATCGACGCTCGACCGCTTCATTCCGGAATACCAGTGCGACTGCTATGCGATCAGGCAAAAGGCACAGGTGGTATACATTCCGTTGAACGAAATCCTGTATGTGGAGAGCAGCAATACGAGGTGCATTGTCCACAGACGGGACGGTCGCGAATATCATGTGTACAAAAAGCTTGCCGAGATCGAGGCGGAACTGAAGGATCCGCGCTTTTTACGCTGTCATCAGAGCTATCTTGTCAATATGAATTATATCAGTGAGGCAAATGACTCTTTTCTTTTGCAAAACGGGGAGGAGATTCTGATACGGGCGAAGAGCAAAAAAGAAATACAGCAAAGATTTCTGGAGTACAAGGGATAGCGCCGGTGCTCCGGAATCGGGCGGAAAACAAAAACGGAGCGGAAAATGAAAAAAGGACGGGGATCTCTTAAAATATCTGTCACGGTAGCCATCACGCTGACACTGCTTCTTTTCGTCGCGTTTGCGGCGGTGGCTGGCTCTTATTTCAAGACGGTGGAAGAACAGCTGTATGAAGAAAGACGGAAGAATCTGAACGAGTTTTCCGAGCATATAGCCAAAACGGTCGCCTCTTCCTGCAAGTATTCCTGGGAGGTTTCCGACACTGCCTTTTCCCATCTGATTGCCGCGGGGGCAGAGAATCGTGAGGAGGTCGCCTCTCTCCTTACCGAAGCCGGGAAAGGAATGGAGGAAGATACCTGCTTTTTCGCTGTGATTGATTCCGGGGCGCACTATTATCTTGCGGACGGCTCCGTGGGACTGTTCAAAAACATCGAATATCTGCGGGAATCTGCAAGCGAGCGACAGGTGATCCTCACCTCCGTCATTTTTGACGCGGAGCTTGAGTATGTGCTTTTTCTGCGCCGTCTTGACACCCCGGTGGTGCTGGGCGACGGGACAAGGCTGACGCACACGGCGATGATTGTGCCGCCGAGCGTATACCGCACTCTGTTCCATTCATCCGAGTATGATACTACGACGGATGTTTTTTTGATGCAGAGCGACGGAAGATGTATTTTCCGTCGGGATCGCACGGGGATCTTCGGAAATGCCGCCAATATCCTGCGCGTGTTGGAAGATGTCAACTACCTGCACGGCAACGCCTACGAGGAGCTCATCGACAGCCTGCAATATGCCCCCAGTGAGAGCGTTGAATTTGAATACGAGGGAACGAATTATTTTGTATCCATGATCCCAGTTTCCTCGGTGAACTGGGCGGTCACACTGGTGATTCCTTCCGACCGGTTGCACAGCGGTACCAAACAGTTATACACCGCGACAATGGTGAAGGTTCTTATCATGGTCGTACTGAGCGCAATGATTGTTGCGATCATCGTCTTCGGTTTCATCTTTGCCTTCAATGCAAAACTGCGCGAACAGCAACAGGAAAAGCTGAACATCGCGCTGACGCACGCCGCCGAAGAGGCGGAGAGCGCAAGCCAGGCGAAAAGCGAGTTTCTCTCGCACATGTCGCACGACCTCAGAACCCCGCTGAACGCCATTCTCGGCATGACCGAACGCGCGGAGGAAATCCCGGGGCAATGCGAAGAGATGCAGAGCTGTCTTTCCGACATTCACACTGCCACCAACCACCTGAGTGTGCTGATCAACGATGTGCTGGATATCAGCCGCTTGGAGAGCGACCGTGCCGTGCCCGAGAAAAGGGCGTTCGATCTGCGTACGGTCATGGACGCGTGCTGTTCCATCGCGCACGGGTTTGCCAAGCCGCGCAAGATCCGCTTCACCTATCGGTGCCGCGGATTCCGTCACCCGTATCTTATCGGGTGGGAGATCTATCTTCGTAAACTGCTTATCAACATTCTCGGCAACGCCGTGAAGTTTACGGCGGAAGGGGGCAGCGTCATCTTTACGGCGGAGGAACTCTCTTCCGAGGGAGGTGTGGCGAACTACCGCTTTTCCGTCTCCGACACGGGCATCGGTATGAGCGAAGAGGAGATCTCGCATATTTTCGAGCCTTACTGGCGGGCGAACGCTACCTCGAATTCCGCCGCGAAGAGCACGGGACTCGGCATGGCGATCGTGAAAAAGCTGCTTGACAAAATGGGCGGCACGATAGAAATCAGAAGTCATGTGGGAGAGGGAACCGAGTTTATCATCGGGCTTTCCTTTCCCGTCAGCGAAAGTGCCGTCGTCAACGCCGAAACGACGGAAGAGAAACCCGTTCCGCCGCATGCCCTCGCCGGCATGACGGTTCTGCTTTGCGATGATAACAGGATGAACCGTAATATCGCGGAGCACCTTTTGAAGAAGGCGGAGGCGACGATTCTGATCGCGAGCAACGGTGAGGAAGCCCTGCATATATTTGAGGCGTCCGACATCGGCGGCATTGATATGATCCTGATGGATGTGATGATGCCGGTTATGGACGGGCTCGAAGCAACGCGCAGAATCCGCGCGCTCGCACGCCCTGATGCCGCGACCGTGCCGATTGTCGCCATGACGGCAAACGCCTTTGACGAGGATGTCAGAAAAACCGCTGCCGCCGGAATGAACGAACATCTGTCCAAACCGATCAACGGAAAACGAATGATCGGAGCACTGCTGAAGTATCGCCGAAAACAAAACAATGACACCGCATCGACACGGGAGCGGAAGGAGGGAGAATCCCTTTGAAGAAAAAAAGGTTGCCCGCACTGCTTTGCGCGATGGCTCTTTTGTGTATGACTCTGTGCGCCTGCTCGGAAAAAAAGACGGCACCGACGCATGAGGTGCTGACGGTGGTCACGGAGTGTGAAAACTCTGCCGGGCTTGAAAAGGAATTCAACAAAGTATATCCGGAGGTCCGCCTGCGGTTCGTCACCCGCGAGGAAGGAGCGGACGGGTTCTCTGAAGAGGGCGACATCTACGCGCTTGCCGCCTTGCCGGAGGCGGCATGGCAAAAGAACTGTCTCGTCGATCTGTCGGGATACGATTTCAGCGCGAGATACGCGCCGTCCCGTCTCAGCGAATGCAGTACGGGCGGCTCGGTCTATCTCTTGCCGGGCGGTTATACGGTACTCGGTATCTATTATAACAAGACGCTTTTTGAAGAGTACGGCTTTGCGGTACCGGATAGCTTTGCGGAACTGGAAGAACTGTTGCCCGACATCCGCGCTGCCGGCGTCGAAGTGTCGACAACGGTGCTGGAATCCTTTGAAAGTGCCTTTCAGTATCTTTTCGATCTCGGTGATACCATGTTTCTCCGCACACCCGAGGGACTGGATTTCACGGAGAAATTCTTCGACGGTATCGTCGGCGCCGATGACGCGTGGGAGAGCACGATAGAATATATGCAGAGATGGATCGACCTCGGCGTCATCAACGGCGATTTCCGCGGGAAGAGCGCGGAGGAGGCACTCTCTCATTTTACGGAAGGAAATACCGCGTTTCTTATCACGGGAGAGCCCTTCCGCTTTACGCAGACGGAGGATGGCGGCGGGGACAGATACGGTCTGCTCCCGTGGCTCAGCCCGGACGGCACGAACAACCGCTATATCACCGAGACCACCGGCTATTTTGCCATGAGCTCGGAGCTGGAGGCGCCGGACAACAGACAAAAGCTTGAAGACGCCTTGAAATTTATGGAGTTTATCTCTACCGCGAAAGGGCAGCAGCTGCTTTCCGGGGGGGATCCCGGGGTGCTGTCGCCTCTTTCGGATCCGGAGATCCTGTGGGACGAAAACTACGGGGAAATCGTGAAACAGCTGAAAGCCGGCTTCGGTGCACCTTCGGCTGTCGGAGAATGGGAAACCATTGCCGACCCGGTAGGGGCGGAATGTGTGGAATGGTATACGGGCGCGGCGACGGGCAGAGAGCTGATTGATGTGATGAACCGCGCACTCAAAGAGTCCTTGGAGGGCAGAACGGGCTTGACGGACATGCCGCGTCTGCATCGGGAAATTCCGGAAGAACAGCAGGGAGAGCGGGAGGGGAGTGAACTTTGCATGAGTAAGTATTCACCGCTTTGGCAATGGGTGTCGGAGCGGGACGGGGACGGGTTTTCCCTGACCTTTGAAGAGGTCGAAGCGCTCTCGGGCTGTCCGCTCGACCATTCGTTCCTGACCTGTAAAAAGGAGCTTGCGGCATACGGCTGGCAGGTCGGAAAAATCTCGATGAAAGAGCAAAAAGTGAGTTTTGAAAAACTCTGATTTTAAGGCAGAGAACGCGATGCGGTTCTGTCTTTTCTTCGGGAAATAACCTGTCTTTACGGGCGCATTTTTCTGCGCCCGTTATTTTTCTGTCATTTTTGTGGAAATGTATCAAAAATCCCCGTGTATTTTCTTCCTCTTCCATGGAAAAAATGAATTGACAGAGAAGCGGAAACCATGGTATAATATTACCAATCCGAACTATATCTTGTGCTTCGCGCAACGGTATTCACTAAATATTGATTATGAAAGGGAACAAACATGGAAGACGCATGGAGAGAATTCAGAGGCGGTAAGTGGCAGAGTGAAGTCAATGTCGCCGACTTTATCGAAAAGAACTACACCCCCTATGACGGAGACGGAAGTTTCCTCGCGGGGCCGACCGCAGCGACGACCGAGCTGTGGGAAAAGGTCATGGAACTGACGAAGGAGGAGAGAGCGCTCGGACACGCGCTCGATATGGATACCTCCGTCGTCTCCACCATCACCTCGCACCGCGCGGGATATCTTGACCGCGAGAAGGAGAAGATCGTCGGAATTCAGACGGATAAGCCCTTCAAGCGCTCTCTGCAGCCGAACGGCGGCATCCGCATGGCGGTCCGCGCCTGCGCCGACAACGGCTTTGAGGTGGCGCCCGAGATTGTCGAGATCTTCACCAAGTACAGAAAGACGCACAACGCCGGTGTTTACGACGCCTACACCCCCGAGATGCGCGTCTGCCGGAAGAACCACATCATCACGGGTCTTCCCGATGCCTACGGCAGAGGACGCATCATCGGCGACTATCGCCGCGTTCCGCTGTACGGCGTGGATTTCCTGATCCGTGAAAAGCAGGAAGAGCTCGCTTCGACGGGCGAAACCATGACCGAGAGCGTGATCCGCGACAGAGAAGAGCTTGCCGAGCAGATTCGCGCGCTCGGAGAGCTGAAGGCACTCGCCGCGATCTACGACACCGATATTTCCGCGCCCGCGAAGAATACGAAAGAGGCGATTCAGGCATTGTATTTCGCCTATCTCGCCGCCGTCAAGGAGCAGAACGGCGCAGCGATGAGCCTCGGACGCACCTCTACCTTCCTGGATATTTACGCCGCGCGCGACCTTGCTGCGGGAACCTATACCGAGGAGGAAATCCAGGAGTTTGTCGACCAGTTCATCATGAAGCTCCGTCTCGTCAAATTCGCAAGAACGCCCGAGTACAACACGATTTTCGCCGGTGACCCCACCTGGGTGACCGAGTCGATCGGCGGTATGGGGGTCGACGGACGCCATCGCGTCACGAAGATGTCCTACCGGTATCTTCACACGCTCGATAACATCGGCTCTTCTCCCGAGCCGAACATGACGGTTCTCTGGTCGGTGCACCTGCCCGAGGCATTCAAGCGCTTCTGCGCCGACATCTCGATCCGCCACTCGGCGATCCAGTATGAGAGCGACGACCTGATGCGTCCCGTGCACGGCGATGATTACGGCATTGCCTGCTGTGTTTCCTCCATGAGAATCGGCAAGGAGATGCAGTTCTTCGGCGCCCGCGCCAACCTTGCAAAATGCCTTCTTTACGCCATCAACGGCGGCGTGGATGAGATCTCCCGCGTGCAGGTCGGTCCCGCATACCGTCCCGTGGTCGGTGACGAGCTGGATTACGACGATGTCATGGCGAAATACCGCGATATGATGCGCTGGCTTGCCGGGGTATATATCAACACGCTGAATGTCATTCACTATATGCACGATAAATACAGCTACGAGAGAGTGCAGATGGCACTCCACGACGCGCATGTGCGCCGCTGGTTCGCGACCGGTATCGCGGGTCTGAGCGTTGTCGCCGACTCGCTCTCCGCGATCAAGTACGGACATGTAAAGGTGGAGAGGGACGAGACCGGCTTTATCGTCGGGTATCACGCGACGACCGATTTCCCGAAGTACGGCAACGACGACGATCGCGTCGATACGATCGCACGCGAGGTTCTGCATACCTTCATCGGCTATCTTCGCGAGCACGCCACCTATCGCGACGGTATCGTGACGACCTCCGTTCTGACGATCACCTCCAATGTCGTGTACGGTAAGAATACCGGCTCGACCCCCGACGGCAGAGCGGCGGGCGAACCCTTCGCTCCGGGTGCGAATCCCATGCACGGCAGAGACTCTCACGGCGCGGTCGCCTCGCTCTCCTCGGTTGCAAAGCTGAACTTCGAGGACGCGCAGGACGGTATCTCGAACACCTTCTCCATCACGCCCGGCACCCTCGGCAGAACCAAGACGGAGAAGTGCGCGAACCTTGTCGCTCTCCTCGACGGCTATGTCGAAAAGGGCGGACAGCACCTGAATGTCAATGTCTTTGATCGTGAGACGCTCCGCGACGCACAGCGCCACCCCGAAAAATACCCGCAGCTGACCGTCCGCGTCTCCGGCTATGCCGTCAACTTCGTCAAACTCACGAAGGAACAGCAGGACGAGGTCATCTCCCGTACCTTCCACGAGAGCCTGTAATCCGATAAAGAAAGGAGTCCCGCTATGCAGGGAAGAATTCATTCGATCGAGTCCTTCGGTACCCTTGACGGTCCGGGACTCCGCTATGTCGTCTTTTTTGCCGGGTGCCCGATGCGGTGCCTCTATTGTCACAACCCCGACACATGGACGGGGGAGGGAACGCTCTATACGGCGGAGGATCTGCTCGCGCCGATGGAGCGGGGGCGTCCCTTTTACCGCTCCGGCGGACTGACTGCCACGGGCGGGGAACCGACGGTACAGCTCCCCTTTCTGACCGAGCTTTTTACCCTCGCGAAGGCGCGCGGCTTTCATACCTGCCTCGATACCTCGGGGATCCTCTACCGCGACGGGGAAGAGTATGATCGCCTGCTTTCCGTGACCGATCTTGTCATGCTGGATATCAAGCATACCGACGAGTCGGGACATCGCACGCTGACCGGCTTTTCCGGGGAAGCACCGCTGAAATTCCTTCACCGTCTCGGAGAGGCGAATATCCCCGTGCGCCTGCGGCATGTCGTCGTGCCGGGCATCACTTATGATAAGGACGAGCTTCTTGCTTTGCGCCGCATTGCCGCAGGGGTAAAGAACCTCGAATCGGTGGAGCTCTTGCCCTATCATACCCTCGGACGGGCAAAGTACGAGAAACTCGGAATTCCGTATCCCCTTGCGAACACGCCGCCTCTCACAAGAGAGGAACTCGCGAAGGCAGAGGCGATCATCAACGGAAAAAGCGAAGATTTGTAAAGAAATATTTTCAATATAAACAAAAAAGAGCGGAAAGGCATACCTTTTTGCTCTTTTTTTTTGTTGTAATTTTCTCAAAGGAGGAAACACTAAAATCGTAACGATATTTTATCCGAAAGGAAATCAGTATGACACAGAGAAAACGAACCGTGCTTTCGGTTCTTCTGATTACTCTTTTGCTTGGCGCCCTTTCCT
>CALAFS010000101.1 GCA_937892405.1 uncultured Clostridia bacterium | reverse complement strand
GCCCGAAAAAGCACCGCGAAGCGTGCGGAGGGTTCTCACCGGATGGAGAAGAAAAAAGGCGCGAAGCTTTATCAGAAAGAAGCCGCCCGAGACGGTAATCAGGATCGGAAGAAGCGCAAGAATCGTCATGAAAACCTCCAAGCGGTAAATAAAACGGGGCTTTTTTTGAGGGGAATTCATGCGTGAAACACGGAAGCGCACCTATATATCGAACTTAAACTTTCACGCCCCCCGAACAAATCTATGCGGAGGGCGTGAAAGATATGAAGGATTGCCCGCTTACAAATAGGTTCAGCGACCGTGCGGTGCGGGATACGGGCAGGCTTTGTCCATCAGGGTGAGAGTATTCTCCGTCAGATCGAGATAGGGCGACGCACTTCTCTCCCCACGGGTCATGGCGAGGAACGCTTCGATCTCATAGCGCATGTTGTTTTCTTCGGAAGATATGGGCAGGCGGATCGGCTCGCCGCCGCGCGGAAGGAAGAGAATCTCGTGCGGCTCGGTAACCTTGTCGATCGTGAAGGCACCGTCCTCGCCTTCAATCGCGCTCGGGATCACGGCGTTATGCACCTTGGAATAGGAGATGTCGGCGGAAAAACCCTGCTTTTGATACGACAAAAGAAGGGCGCCGGCGCCTTCAAAGCCGTTTTCGAGATAGACCGAACGGGCATGTATCGCCTCCGGCATACCGAAGAGCGAGAGGCAGAGATGCAAGGGGTAGACGCCGATGTCGAGAAGCGCACTGTTCCCAATCGCGGGATCGAAGGCGTTCTTCACTTCCCCGCAGCGGAAGGCGTCATAGCGGGAAGAATACTGACAGAAGGTAAGAGCGGCGCGGCGGATTCTGCCGATGCGGGAGAGCGCGTCGCGAAGGGTGTCATACGCGGGATCAAAATCGGGGCGCATGGCTTCAAGAAGGGTACGCCCTGCGGCGTCCGCTTCGCGCCGCATATCGGCAAAGTCGGGGGCGGTGAGTGCCGCGCTCTTCTCTACCAGTACATGGCGCCCTGCGCGGAGAGCGCGAAGGGTCTGCTCTTTATGGCAGAAGTGCGGCGTGGCGATATAGACGCCGTCCACGGCGGGATCGGCAAGCATACGATCATAGTCGGTATAGACCGAGAGTCCCGCATGACGCGCGGCGAACGCCTCGCCCGACGCGGCGGTGCGGGAAAAGACGGCGACGGCTTTGGCTCCCGCGACGCGGGAGAGTGCATCAAGAAAGCGGTCGACGATCCCACCCGTGCCGACGACGGCAAAGCCGAACATTCCGTTCTTCATCGGCGGACAAGCCAGACGACGAAGAGGACGACGGCGACAACCGCGACGCCGAGCCAGATCCAGTTAAGGACGCTGTCGAATTTTTTGTTCTTCTCTTCCTCCGCCTCATCAAGAGCGCGGTCTTCCTCCGACTCGAGAAGCTCTTCGGGAATCTCGTCAAGCTCCCCTTCTTCCGTTTCGGTATCTTCCGAAAAATCGTAGGTGCCCTCTTTGATTTTCGCGAGACGGACGGCGGCGGTGTCGAGAATCTCCTTCACCGTCTCGAATGCCGCCTCGTCCTCCGTCCCGGTAGCGGCGAGATCGGCGGTGATGCGGTTCATCGCCTCCTCGATGGCGTCGGGTTCTCTGCCCTCGGTAACGGTATCAAAGCGCGCGGCACAGGCGGCGCAGAGGTAGCGGGGATGTCCGAAGCCTCCCATCGTCAGAATGGCGGGCGTCTCCTCGGTGACGGGGGCGTTGCAAACGGCGCACTGTCTCATTGTTTGTCCTCTCCTTTTGCTTTTTCTCCGCGGATCTCGGCGCGGAACCATCTGAGATACTCGGCACGAAGAAGCTCCTGCTCCCGTTTTTCTTCCTCGGTGAGGTCACGGGTCTTCATCAGTCTGCCGAGCTCGTTGATACGGTCGATCTTCTCTTTTTCCATCGGAATGTCCTCCGTTTTTCTTTTATTTTATCACAAGAGAAGTTTTTTTGCAATCTTTTTCCCGAATTCGCGAAAAAATCTTGAAATTTCCGAAGAGTTGCGCTATACTATATGAAAAAGGTATACTTTCGGAAAGAAGAAAGTACTTCGGAAGTTTGGCGTCTACCATATGGTGCAATCAAACGAAATTGCCTTGAAAAGGCGTGTGCGATAGTCATGGCGTGTTCGCCGTTCGGTGCCGCGATGAAATTCGCCTTCGGCGAGAGAAAATTCTGCATTCTTCATTCTTAATTCTGCATTCGTTAACTTCTGCATCGTTAACTTTTTGCCGTTTTGCGGCGGATGGGAGACTCTTATGAAATATACGACGGTGATCGGTGTTTCCTTCGTGGATGTCAAGGGATACCCGAAGGGAAAGTATGTGCCCGACGGACGCAACCTCGGAAAAATCGAAACGGTAGAGGGCGGCGTCGCGCGCAACATTGCGGAAAACTTCGCGGCGTGTGATCTGCCCGTGCGCTTCGTCAGTCTTACCGACCGCTCGGCGTTCGGCGTGTCGGTGACCGAGCACCTCCGCGGGATGGGCGTGGACACGCGGTACATCAAAGAAGTGCCCGAAGGGGGCATCGGCATGTGGATGGTGGTGCTGAACGAGGCGGGAGACGCCGCAGGGCAGATCTCCATGATGCCCGACACGGAGCCCCTGCTCTCTCTGATCGACGAAGCGGCGGACAGGCTGATGGAAGAGGCGGAGAGCGTGATCCTCGAAATCGACCTCGGCGAGGAGATCGCCGAGCGGGTCATCGCGGCGGCGGAACGGCACGGCGTGCCGGTCTATGCCATCGTCGGCAACCTTTCCGTGATCGAGCGGCGCCCCGATCTTCTCTTCCGCACCGAATGTATCATATGCAACGCGGTGGAGTTCGGCAAGCTGTTCTCAGCCGATCTGAGGAAGAACTCACCCGAGGAGATGGTATCCTTCTTACAGGGGATTCGCCATACGGACCTGCCTTCCGTCATTGTAACGCTCGGAGCGCGGGGATCGGTGACCTATGACCGTCGCACCGGCGTCTACGGCATCGTGCCGGCGGAAGAGGTGCGGGTCGTGGACACGAGCGGCGCGGGCGACGCTTTCCTCTCCGGGGTGGTGATGGGGCGGAACCATCGTATCACGCTGACCGAAAGCGCGGCGATCGGCACGCACCTTGCGGCACTCGCCATCGGAACGAAAAACAGCGCCGTGCCGAAAAACGACGATGTGCATCATCTGCTCCGCTGTTTTATCAGGGAACCGGCGGGCATCGTATAAAGTGAAAAGTCCGTCGAAAGATTTTTCTTTGCAGGAAGGAAACATCCGATGAGTCTCTCTTTTACCGATTATGAAAAATTCCGACGGCTCGCCGCCGTCTTCCGACGAAATTACCGTCTGACCTCTCTCTTCGCCGCCTATCTCACCCACTGTCCCGAATGGATCGACAAGGAGACGGTCGGTGCCCTCACGGCGGACGGCGCCCTCACCGAAAAAGAGGCGGTCGCCGCTCTGCTCGCCGAGGCGCTCGGAATCGACGCCGCGGGAGGGGCGGAAGACCGGGCGCTTTACCGCGACTGCCTTCTGCCTGCGGTGCGGATTCTCGACGCGAAAGAATTCACCGCCGACGCCTATATGAAAACCGTCAGGGTCGCCGACGCGAAGGTCGGCCGCTTCGCTATCAAAAACGAAATTTACCCCGCCTACCGCGCCGCGATCTGCGGCGATATGGAGGTGACGGCGGACTTTACCGAAATCCCGCCGCTCGGGTTCTTCAAAGAGCCGTTTCCCTTTCTTGCCGTGACGGAAGACGACAACGAATGGATGACGCTGACGCCGGCGGACACGGTCACATCGCGTATCCCGATCGCGGCGGCGCGGGGAAAGGTCGTCACCTACGGGTTGGGACTCGGATATTACGCTTTTCACGCGGCGGAAAAGCCGTCGGTCGAAAGCGTGACGGTCATCGAAAAAAGTCCCGATGTCATCAGGCTGTTCAAAGAAAATCTCCTCCCCCTCTTCCCGCACGGAGAGAAAATCCGGGTGATCGAAGCCGATGCCTTCGACTACGCGGAACATGCCGCGCCGGGGGAAAGGTACGATGTCGCCTTCGTCGACACATGGCGGGACGCATCGGACGGGTGTCCGATGTATCTTCGCATGAAGCCGCTCGAAAAGAAAAATCCGGGGGTGGAATTCCACTACTGGATCGAGGGGTTCCTGTTATCGCGCCTTCGCTCCCTGCGCTTTGCAAAGCTCCTCGAAAGAGAAGAAAACGCGACGCACGGTGCGGTGGGGGATGTCACATTTGACGAGGTGAAAATGAGTCTCACCGACGAGGCACTCCGCCGCGATGCGGCGAATGGCACCCTTGATTTTTGCGTATAATGTTAATATTTCTTTTCAAAAGAAAGGATTTTTGAAAATTCCAATGAAAACCAAGTTCAAAATCACCGGTATGATGTGCGCCGCCTGCGCCGCGCATGTCGAGAACGCTGTCCGCTCTCTTCCGGGGGTCAGCTCCGTGGCGGTGAGTCTGCTCACCGCGTCGATGGAAGCCGAACATGACTGCGACATTGACACGATCGTCGCGGCAGTGCGGCACGCGGGATACGGGGCAAAGCCCCTCGCCGAGGGCGAGGTCATCACACTGGACGCGCCGACGAAGAAAAATCACCTGCCCCTGATCTTCTCCCTGGTTCTCGCCGCGCTTCTCATGTATGTGGCAATGGGGGACATGATGTCCCTTCCCTACCCCGACTTTCTCTCCCATATGATGAATCCGCGGCTGAATCTCGCCGTGCAATTCTGCCTGACGATCCCGATCGTGATCCTCAACTACCGCTATTTTGTCGGCGGGACGCGCTCCCTTCTTGCGGGGGCGCCGAACATGGACTCTCTGATCGCGCTCGGGTCGGGAACGGCGATTCTTTACGGTACCGTGATTTTCGGCATGGTGCTCTTCGGTGAGCCGTCGCACGAGCTCGCGATGAAGGCGACCTTTGAATCCGGCGGCATGATCCTCGCCCTTGTGACCCTCGGCAAGACGCTGGAGGGCGGGGCGAAAGATCGGACGGCAGGTGCGATCCGCGCGCTCTCGTCTCTGACGCCCGATACCGTGCGCGTGAAGCGTGACGGTGAGGAAATCTCCGTCGGGACGGCGGAGCTGACGCTCGAGGACACCCTGGTTCTGCGCGAAGGAGAACGGATTCCCTGCGACGGTAAGATTGTATCGGGAAATCTCTCGGTCGACGCCTCGGCGCTGACGGGTGAGAGTCTGCCCGTGGAGAAAAAAGAAGGAGACGAAATCTCCGCCGGCTGTGTGGTCTTCAGCGGCTATGCCGAGGTGCAGCCCCTGCGGATCGGCGCGGACACCTCCCTCTCCGAGACGGTGCGCATGGTAAGCGAGGCGGCGGCGACCAAAGCGCCGATCGCAAAGCTCGCCGACCGGGTGAGCGCGTTCTTTGTTCCTGCCGTGCTCGGAATCGCGGCTGTGACCTTCCTCGTCTGGATGCTCGTGTCCCACGATGTAACGGCGTCGATCAATCACGCGATCAGCGTGCTTGTCATCTCCTGTCCCTGCGCGCTCGGTCTTGCGACGCCGACCGCGATCATGTGCGCGATGGGCAAAGGCGCGGGACTCGGAATTCTCATCAAGAGCGCCGAGGCGCTCGAAGAGGTCGGACGGGTGCGTCGGATCGCCTTCGACAAAACCGGTACGCTGACCGAAGGAAAAATGCAGGTGCTCGACTTTGCGACGGCGGAAGGCAAAAGCAAAGACGAACTCTTCGCCGCGGCGGGCGCCGCGGAGCGGGAGTCGAAGCACCCGATCGCCGCAGCGATCTCTGCCTTTGTCGACGGAGCGGCGGTGTATGAAATCGAAAAAGTATCCTCCGTCGTCGGACGGGGTGTGTATGTCAAGTGCCATGAGGGCTCCTTCGCGGTCGGAAACGCCGCGATGATGGAGGACTGCGACGCGGACATTTCCGCTCTCGCGGACTTCGCCGCGCGGGCGGAGGCGGACGGCGCCGCCGTGATCTATACGGCGGACGAAGACGGACTTCTCGGCGCCTTCGCCGTGGCGGACACGCCGCGCCCCGAGAGCAAAGAAGCCATCGCCGAGCTGTCGCGCCTCGGTGTGCGTTCCGTCATGCTGACGGGTGACGCGGCACCGGCGGCAAAGCACATCGCCGAGACGGTAGGGGTCAGCGAATTTCACGCTTCCCTCTCCCCTGCCGGAAAGGGTGAGAAGATCCGCGAGATCTCCGCGGTCGAAAAAGTGGCGATGGTGGGCGACGGTATCAACGATGCGCTCCCCCTGGTCGCCGCCGATATCGGCATTGCGATGGGACGCGGCAGTGATGTCGCCATCGAGAGCTGTGATGTCGTGCTCCGCCGCGACGATGTCCGCGACGTGGTAAAGCTCGTGCGTCTCGGTCGTCTGACACTTCGCAAGGTGCGGGAGAATCTCTTCTGGGCTTTGATCTACAACTGCATCTGTATTCCGATCGCGGCGGGTGCGCTGACGGGGCTCGGCGTGACGCTCTCTCCGATGATGGCGTCCGCCGCCATGGCGCTCTCTTCCCTGACCGTTGTGCTCAATGCACTGACAATCCGTTATTTTCATTGAAATTCCCTTGACAAAACGCGCGCGTCATGCTATACTTTAAGCAAATCAATCTTTTCCGAAAGGATGTTTCGTCATGAAAGAATTCGGTCTTCAGCTTTGGTCCATTCGCGATGAATTCACCACCCCCGAGCGCACGCGCGCGGCATTCAAGAAAATGCAGGAGTACGGTTATACGCTGGCACAGACTGCCGGAACCTATGACTATATCTCTCCCGAAGATTTCAGAAAGTATGCCGACGAAGCGGGCATCCGTCTGGTCTCCACGCACTACAACTTCGACCGCATCTGCAACGATGTCGAAGGCACCGCAAGATATCATGAGATCCTCGGTGCGAAAGAGATCGGTATCGGCGGATACGCAACCCCCGACTTTGAATCTCTCAAGGCTTTCATCAAGAAGTTCAACGAGATGGCGAGAATCTACTATGATAACTACGGTTACCAGCTCGCCTATCACAACCACGCCAGCGAGTTCTCGAACCAGTTCTTCGAGATCGAGGGCAAGCGCAAGTATGACTATCTGATGGAAGAGCTTGATCCCGAGACGACAAACTTCACGGTCGACTCCTACTGGGCGCAGATCGCGGGCATTGATGTGCGCGCGCTTCTCGAGCGTCTTGCCGGTCGTGTCAAGTGCCTGCACCTCAAGGACTGCCAGGCAAACTGCGACTTCCGCACGGAGGACGGCAGAATCGTCCACGCGCCCGAGCGCATCGAAATCGGTCGCGGTACGATGAACTTCCCCGCTCTGATCAAGACAGCGGAAGCGACGGGCGTCAAGTACTTCATCGTCGAGGACGAAGTATATTCGACCGGCAATCCCCTCGAGTCGGTCAAGATGAGCGCCGACTACATCAAGGCTCACCTGCTCGAAAAATAAGTTCTCCGAGGAAAGGACGATACCTGCCATGAAAATGATTACCGCCATTATCAACAAAAGAGATGCCTCCTTCGTTTCCGACGCGCTGAAGGAAGGCGGATTCAGTTTTACGAAGATCGCCACCGCCGGCGGTTTCCTTCAGGACGGGAATACGACACTTCTTATCGGTACCGACGACGAAAGAGTCGAGGCGGCGCTCTCCATCATTCGTCATAACTGTGCGAAGCGCACCGCCGCGATGCCCGCCGTCACCCCAGACGCACGCTGTGCCGCGGGAACGGTGAGAATCGCCGAGGTCACGGTCGGCGGCGCAACGGTATTCGTTACCGATGTGCTGCACTTTGAAAAAATGTGACTTTCACGCGAAGCTTTCTCAGAATACAAAAAAAGAGGATTTCCCTTCCCCGGGGAATCCTCTTTTTTTGTACATGCTATTTTGAAGTAAAACGATTGATTTTCCTGCGGGTGCGCTTTCCGATGCAAAAGCGGCGAGCGAACTTCTCCCGGGTTCAAAGATATTCGGGAGAGTCCTTGCTTGTCGCGAAGCGCGGGTCGGCGAAGGGGT
Source organism: uncultured Clostridia bacterium (assembly GCA_937892405.1). Lineage (GTDB taxonomy): Bacteria > Bacillota > Clostridia > Oscillospirales > CAG-272 > UBA1740. Next base: position 8,853 of record CALAFS010000101.1, on the reverse strand, counting down.
AGGTATGCTCTTTTCCGTCTGCCGTACGGAGGGTGAAGCCGCTCTCGTCCGCGGTGACGGCAGTGATGGGAAGGGTCGGCTCGTTTGTCGGGTAGGCGACGGTAACGACCGTCTTCTTTCCGCCGTATTCGGTGAAGCAGACGGCGGGGGCGGGCATGTGCTCATGGTCGGTGCCGGTCGCCTTGATCTTCCGCCAGCCCATATAACGGGGATGATACTGACCGATATAGATTGCGGGATAAGCAGTGCTGACAAGGGAGAGGCTGACGCCCCCTTCATGCTTTGCGGTGACGCGCTTTCCTTCTGCCTCGATCGGCTGTTTATCGAGCTGGAAGAGCACCTCGTAGAGGTGTTCTTTCTCATCGTTCGGCGTAAAGGTATCCAGCAGGACGAAGAAGGGCTTTGTCCCCTCGACGCCCTTTTTGAAGAAGATGACCTTTCTGTGATGGGTGACATCAATGAAGTTCGGTCCGTAGCCTTCGTTATACTCGGCCTCGCTCACCTCAAAGTCGTCGGAGAAGCGCCACGCGAGCTCCGACTTCACATGAATGTCCTCGGGGTGCCATTCATACTTTGCGCGGCGGTTCTGCCCTTCTCTGTCGACCATGCCGGTGTTGTGCGCTCTCGTGGAGAGAACATAGGCGCGCATGAGAGAGGTATCGTAATCGTAATTTCCGACATCGGAGAGAAGATTCTTGCCATAGGCGTAGAGGTCGAACGAAAGTTTATCCTCATGCTGATGCGCCTTGCCGAACGGGCCGCCGTCGAAGAACGCCCACATAGCATCTCTTGTCCAACCGGTGCGGAAGACGGTCATACCGGCATACGGAAGAGAGATCGAGGTGAAGGGCGGCTTATGTCCCCCCCTGCACTCCGACGCCACCCAACGGAAGACGGGATCGTCCGGGAAATACTCGAGCGCCTTCGCATTGCCGAGCCAGTTGCGGGTGGAGCCGTCATTCAGGTCGGGGAGGGTGTAATCGGGAAGCATGAGTTTGATATTCAGCATGAAGAGCTTATAGATCTGCTCCTTCATGCGGGCGGACATCGGGACATGGTAGGCGAGGAGAAGGTCGTTGACGCCGTTGAAGTTCGAGAGGACGACATTGTGGTAGTTGGTCGACAGCTCGAACTGGAAGCCGTCCTCGTAAATCTGACTTTCGAGCTGCTCGTTGAGGCGCTCGATCGCGAAGGCGCGCCATTCGGCGGCATCGGCGAAGAAGGGATAGAGAACGGCGATATGAATCAGTCCGTTCATCTCCATCATCAGCCAGTTGTGACTGGTGCAGAAGCCGCGCAGGCGATAGGCGTGCTCCCAGACAGACTTGAAGAACATCGTCATCGCATGATCGGTCATCGCGGGGCTGCGGTAGAAGGTATGGAAGGCGTATTGCCACGAACCGAGCATACGGATACCCGCCTCGATCGTGCGCCATGTCAGGGTGCGGAAGCCCGAAATGCTCTCGGGGCACTCCGCCTGCTCAATCCACGAAAGGAGCATGTCGACATAGCGGTCGGCATACTTTTCGTCATGGAAGCGGGCATAGGCATACGCCAATGTATTGAACTCGGGGTGGCGGGAGAGCTGCCATGTCCACTCGCAATAGTTATTCGGCGTCTTGTTGGAGTTCCAGTCGATCTTCCCGTCCTCAAAGCGCCATGCGAAGCCGCAGGAATTCACCCAGCCGTCGACGACACGGTCTGCCGCGGTGCGGATCTCTTCGTCACTGCCCTTTCCTTTATTCTTGTTATAAGAGATGCCGAAAAAGATCTCGGGCTTGAGATTCTTTCTCACATATTCGGCGAGGATATGCTCCGCCTTCGGTATATCACCGGCGCGGTATGCCTCGCTCACAGCACGCATCTCGGGAATCTTTTTGTCGAAGACTTCGCAAAAAAACTTTTCATCGGTAATCAGCATATCGGTTCTCCTTTACTGCTTTTCGTTCTGCGTTTTGAATTTTTCGTCGGAAAATGCAAAGAAATGTTGGCTCCCGTCCTTCATACTCAAAGCAAATCCGTCATTTTTATGCGTGACGGCGATGATGGGTGTGACCTCTTCATCCGTCGGATAGACAACGGTGACGACGGTCTTCTCTCCCCCGTACTCGGTGAAGAGAACCTCGGGGGCGGGGGTATGCTCATGTGCGGTCTTGGTATCGCGGATCTTCCGCCAGCCCATATAGCGCGGATGCTTCTGCGCGATGGCGATCGTCGGATAGGCGGTACTGACAAGGGAGAGTCTGACGCCGTCGGGGTGCAGAACGCGCACATGCTTTCCCACGGCTTCGATCGGTTCTTTATCCAGCTGGAAGTTGACCTCATAGAGGTGCTCTTTTCCGTCCTGCGGGGTGAAGGTGTCGATCAGGACGAAGAAGGGCTTTGTCCCCGCGACACCTTTTTTGAAGAAGATGACCTTTCTGTGATGGGTGACATCAATGAAGTCCGGACCGTAACCCTCGGTATAGCTGCCCTCGGCACACTCGATCTCGTCGCCGAAGTTCCAGAAGAGGTCGGATTTTTTCGTGATGTCCTCATCGTTCCAGTGATAGCGTGCTCTGCGGTTCTGATCCAGCCCGTCGACAAGCGCGGTGTTATGTGCTTTGGTAGAGAGAATGTACTTTCTGATATCGGAGGAGTCATACTCATACTGTCCGCTGTCGCGCAGCAGGCGTTTCCCATAGGCGAAGAGATCGAAGTGCAGCTTATCCTCATGCTGATGTGCCTTGCCGAAAGGAGCGGACTCAAAGAGTGCCCAGATCGCATCCCCGCCCCATGCGGTACGAAAGATACCGATGCCGGAGTACGGCAGGGCGATCGACAGATAGTCGGGGGTATGCCCCTCCTTTCCGTCCGTCGCGAAATAACGGAAGACCTCGTCGTCGGGGAAAAGGTGCAGCGCCGCCTGAAGATCTCCTCGGATCGGGGCTTCCGACCCGTCGTTCAGATCCGGGCGTCTGCCGTCCGGCTCGACGAGCTTTACATAGAGATGATACATTGCGCGGATCGTGGTGAGCATTTTCTCCGGGACTTTGATGTCGCTGTACTTTCTCGCCATGTTGATCACGCCGACATAATCATTGATGATGCCGCCGTGATAGCCGGTCGTCAGCTCATACTGGAAGCCGTCGGGATAGATCTGCACCTCAAGCTGTTCTTCAAGGCGGAAAAAGGCATACTCGGTAAGGGCGCGCCCTTCCTTCAGAAACGGATAGAAAATCCCGACGCGGAAGAGTCCCGACATCTCGATAATCAGCCAGTTATACCCGGTGTTGAAGTAACGGAGACGGTAGCCGTGCTCGCAGATTGAAAGGAAAAACAGCGTGACGGCGTGGTCGGAGAGCGAGGGCGAGCGGATCATCATATGAATCGCATTCGTCCATGTGCCGAGACGGATTCCCGCCTCGATCGTGCGCCATGTAAGGGTGGCGTAGGGATTCGCATCCTCAGGACAGGGTGCCTGCTCCAGCCACGAGAGGAGCATCTCCTCAAAGCGACGGGGATATTTTTCGTCCCCCGTGATCTGATACGCCCGCCCGAGGGTGACGAACTCGGGGTGGCGGGAGAGCTGCCATGTCCATTCGCAATAGTTGTTGTAGGTCTTGTTGGAGTTCCAGTCGATCTTTCCGTCCTCGAAGTGCCACGGGAAGCCGCACGCCGAGACCCAGCCGTCGACGATGCGATCCGCCTCGGCAATGATCGGCGCGGGGGCGAGGGTGCCGGCGGCGACCTTCTCCTTCGTGTCCTGAAGGTCTTCATGCAGGGTTTTACGCGCGTAAGCCGCAAAGCAGGCTTCCGCCGCGGGAAGGTTGCCCTCGGTGAAAAGGCGCTTTGCCTCCCGCATCTCGGGGATTGTCTCATTCAGAAGCTCGGTAAAAAATTTCTCTTCGGAATAGAGCATCGGTATTTCCTCCGTTCTGTTTTTCTTCACCCTTCGGGCGAAGTCATAAAGTTTTTGTCGGAAAATGCGAAGAAATGTTTGCTTTTATCGGTTGTTTCGATGGAAAATCCGTCGTCTTCAAGAGCGACACCGAGAATCGGGCAGGTGGGTTCATTGTTCGGATAGAGGACAGTGACAACCGTCTTCTCTCCCCCGTATTCGGTGAAGTTCACGGCGGGAGCGGGCATATGCTCATGGTCGGTACCCGGCGCATAAATCTGTCGCCAGCCCATATAGCGGGGGCGGTACTGACCGATGAGAATCGTCGGATAGGCGGTGCTGATGAGGGAGAGGCTGACGCCGTTTTCATGCTTTGCGGTGACGCATTTCCCCTGCGCCCGGATCGGTTCTTTATCGAGCTGGAAGTGCACCTCGTAAAGGTGTTCTCCCCCGTCCATCGGGGTGAAGGTATCGACGAGGACGAAGAAGGGCTTCGTACCCTCGATGCCTTTCTTGAAGAAAATCATCTTTCTGTGATGGGTGACGGGGATCAGGTCGGGACCGTAGCCGTCGGCATAAGTGCCCTCGCTGACCTCGTAATCTTCGCCGAAGTGCCAGGAGATATCCGACTTTTTCGCGAGATCCTCGGGGTGCCATTCATAATTTTTTCTGCGGTTCTGTCCGAAGGTATCGACCATGCCGGTGTTGTGCGCGCGCGTAGAGAGGACAAAGTCGCGCATAAGGGAGCGGTCATAGTCGTATCTGCCGACATCGGTCAGAAGCTTTGTGCGGTAGGCGTAAAGCTCGATCTCCAGCTTATCCTCATGCTGATGCGCCTTGCCGAAAGGGGCTGACTCGAAGTATGCCCACATGGCATCCTCCGTCCAGTCGGTGCGGAAGACGGTCATGCCCGAATACGGCAGAGTGACCGAAGTGAAGGGGGGCGGCGTGCCCTCTTTATGCGCGGTGGCAATATAGCGGAAAGCACCGTTCCCGGGGTCATACTCGAGCGCCTTCTGCATATCGGAGCGGATCGAGCGCTCAAGCCCATCGTTCAGATCGGGGATCGTATCGTCGGGGCGGACGATCTTCGGATAGAGGCTGTACATCTTCACGATCATCTCGTGGAAATTGTCGGGCACGGACTTCCCGTAGGTCGTGAAGGCGTCCATGACCAAGGTATAGTAGCGGAGCACGACACCGTGATAGGTCGTCGTCAGCTCAAACTGGAAATCATCGGGGTAGATCTGCGTTTTCAGCTCCTCTTCCATTTTCGAGAAGGCGAAGGTCTGCCACTCTGCCCCGTCGCGATAGACGGGATAAAGAAGTGTGATATGTAAGAGTCCCGACATCTCATGAATCAGCCAGTTGAAGCCGGTGCAGAAGTTGCGCAGGCGCCAGCCGTGCTCATAGACCGACATGAAAATCAGGGTCAGAGCGCGATCGGTCATGGCGGGAGAATGTAAAAAGGCAAACATCGCGTAGTTCCACGAGGAGGAAAGCCGAATCCCCGCCTCGATCGTGCGCCATGTCTCGGTGGCAAAGCCGGAGGCGTTCTCGGGGCACTCCGCCTGCTCGATCCACGAGAGAATCATATCGACATAGCGGGCAGCATATCGCTCGTCCCCCGTCAGAAGGTATGCCGCGGCAAGTCCCGAAAACTCGCCGTGACGGGAGAGCTGCCACGGCCACTCGCGATAGCCGTTCGGCGTGCGGTTGGTGATCCAGTCGACATGCCCGCCCTCGAAATGCCACGGGAAGCCGCAGGAAGAAACCCAGCCGTCAAGAATCCGATCGGCGCGGGCGAGAATTTTCTCACGGTCTTCTTCCTTCGGGTACCATTCCCTGACATAGGGGATTTTGAAAAAGGTCTCGGGAGAGAGGTTCTCTCTCATATAATCGGCAAACAGCTTTTCCGCCTGCGGGAGGTTCCCCTCCTCCGCCGCGCGTTTCGCCGCCGCCATGGCTGGAATCTTCGGGTCGGTCAGTTCGGTAAAAAACTCTGTCTCTGTAATACGCATAAAAATCTCCGTTTCAACATTGTTTTCGGGTCATAAAGGTAGAAAAAAGGCTTGCCCGAGGGCAAGCCTTTTTTCTTAAAACTCGGCGTTACCCACTGTCCGCGGATACGGAATGACATCGCGAATATTCGACACACCTGTCAGATACATGATGATACGCTCGAAGCCGAGACCGTATCCCGCGTGTTTCGTTCCTCCGTATTTCCGCAGATTCAGATACCACCAGTAATCCTCTTCTTTGAGGGAGAGCTCCGCCATGCGTGCCTTCAGGACATCCAGTCTTTCCTCACGCTGAGAGCCACCGATGATCTCGCCGACGCCGGGAACCAGCAGGTCCATCGCCGCCACGGTCTTGCCGTCGTCGTTGAGACGCATATAGAACGCTTTAATCTCCTTCGGATAATCCACAAGGAAGATCGGTTTTTTATAGACTTTTTCGGTTAAGAACCGCTCATGCTCGGTCTGAAGATCGACGCCCCAGTAGACGGGGTACTTGAACTCCTGCCCGGACTTCAGAAGAATGTCGATCGCCTCGGTGTAGGTGACCTTCGCATACTCGGCGTCGCGGAGGGCGGAGAGTCTCTCGAGCAGTCCGTTGTCCACGAATTTATCGAAGAAGGCAAGCTCCGCAGGGCACTTCTCCATGACATGCGAGATGATATGACGGATCATATCCCACGCGAGTGCCATATCGTCGTCAAGGTCGGCGAACGCGATCTCCGGCTCGATCATCCAGAATTCCGCGGCATGACGCGCGGTGTTGGAATTCTCCGCACGGAAGGTGGGACCGAAGGTATAGATGTTGCCGAACGCCATGGCGTAGGTCTCGCCCTCGAGCTGTCCCGAAACCGTGAGGTTCGTGCTCTTGCCGAAGAAGTCCTTTGAGAAATCAATGTGACCGTCCTCGGTGCGCGGCGGATTCTCCATATCCAGCGTTGTGACGCGGAACATCTCGCCCGCACCCTCGCAGTCGGAGCCGGTAATCAGCGGCGTATGCACATAAACAAATCCGCGGGAGTGGAAGAAGTCATGAATCGCGAAGGCAACCTCACTGCGCACACGGAACACGGCGGAGAAAAGATTCGTACGGGGGCGCAGGTACGCCTGCTCACGAAGGAATTCCACGGTGTGGCGCTTCGGCTGAAGGGGGTAATCGGGGGTCGATGTCCCCTCGACGCGGATCTCGGTCGCTTTCAGCTCGAAGGGCTGTTTTGCCCCGGGGGTCAGGGTCAGAATACCGGTGACGATCAGGGAGGCGCCGATGTTCTGCGCGGCGATCTCGTCGTAATTCGCAAGTTTCTCCCGCTCGAAGACGACCTGCAGGCTCTTAAAGCAGGAGCCGTCGTTCAGGTCGATGAATCCGAACGCCTTGGAATCTCTGAGATTGCGCACCCAGCCGCCGAGCGTCACGCTCTGCCCGCCGAACCGATCGGGTGCCGCATAGATGTGGGAGATGAGTTCTCTTTCCATGTCTTTGTCCTTCCGACGCCGTGTTTTCTCCGGCGTCTTTTTTCCTTATCGGGAAATATATCGTAATTTATATAGAGTATACCATAAAACGCGCGCGTTTTCAATGCTTTCGGAAAATTTTTGAATTTTTTTCGTGTTTTGAAATGGGGGAGCGCCGACAGCGGGTTGCAAGTGCAACCCGCAACGAAATCCGCCTGCGGCGGGTGAAATGCGCTCCGCGCGTGAAATATGTTTAAGACATGTGAAATTCGCCTGCGGCGAGAGAAATTGACTCAAAGAAGCGTTTGCGGAAGGCATAGCGTGCGGGGCGTCGAGGGCGCCGCCCCCTACAAGGCACCGGAGCGAAATTGCCTCGAAGAGGCGTTTGCGGAAGGCACGGCGCGGCGGGTCGTCGAGGGCGCCGACCCCTACAAGGTACCGGAGCGAAATTGCCTCAAAGGGGCGTTTGCGGAAGATACGGCGTTCCGGAGCGGAATTGCCTCGAAAGGGCGTTTGCGATGGCATAATGTGCGGTTATAAAAGCGCCCGCAAAGCCGATGGCTTTGCGGGCGTGGTTTTTTGCTTTTGGGTTCTTTCGGAACCCTTTTTACTGACCGAGGAGTCCGAAGTTTCCGTAGCCGGTCTCGTCTTCGTCCGCCGGGTCGTCGTGTGAGCCGAAAGGTGTGGAGTTCGTCAGGACATCTTTCGTATCGAGCATCAGCAGCTCAAGCTCTGCTTTGGTATACTGTTTCATGTTCCGATCTCCTTTCCTCAGTCGGCATTCTGTGCGGCAAGGTATGCTTCTGCCGCGACGGAGTAGGCATACAGCGCGTGTGCGTAGTTCGGAACATTCGCGCCGAAGCCCGTCATGTAGATATCGAAGTTATAGGTGAAGGTCTGCTCACCGAGGGTGACAGTCAGGTTCTTTCTGTAATTCGAGATGTGAATACTGTCTACGGTGAAGTAGTGCTTCCCTTCTTCGGTATGGTGGATCTTGTAGGTCTTTGTTACGCCGTTGACCTTCACCGTTACCTCATCTTCGCTCGCGTACTTCGTCGCATCGAGGAAGAAGGCAAAGCCGGGGTCGCTCACAAGGCGGAGGGATGCGCTCGTGATGTCACCTGCCGCAGGGGTGATGACTTCCTCGGGCTTCGTCCATGTCTTGCGCGCATATTCATACTTTGCAAGGCAGGCGTCGATTGCCTTGATACCTGCGAAGTCTTCCTCCACTTTACCGAGGGAGACAGAAGTCTCGCGGACATAGTCAAGGAGAGCAAGCACGAGAGTCTTTCCTTCCTCGCTTTCGTTCCCGTTCGAGAGGACGGAAGCGGCATACTTGACAAGAGAGGTCTTGACCGAATAGGTCGCTGCCGCGCCCTCATTCTCGAGGATCACATCAAGGTCAAATGCCGCGGAAAGATTCTTCGGTGCGATGGTATCGAGTTTGAAGAGATAGTACTCTCCCCCGCCGATCGTCACGATGTCGGCATCGGTGAAGAGGAT
>CALAFS010000100.1 GCA_937892405.1 uncultured Clostridia bacterium | reverse complement strand
GGTCAGGTTGGAGACTGCCGCCTTTGCCGCACTGTAAGCGGGGATTTTTGTCAAAGGACGGAACGCGTTCATCGACGAAATGTTGATAATGTTGCCCCCTTTACCCGAGACTGCCATGTCGCGGGCGAAGACCTGCGTCGTCAGTACCGCCGCCGTTACATTCAGATCGAAGACGAAGCGGAATCCCTCGGGCGAAAGATCGAAAAAGCTCTTTCCGCTCCCCGACGAAAGCGCCTCGGGGTCAAAGGTTTCACCGTCTGTCGTCGCACGCGGATTGTTGCCCCCCGCGCCGTTGATGAGAATGTCCGCCGCGCCGAACGCGCGGTCGACCGTGGCTTTTGCCGCCTCGAGACTCTCGCGGGAGAGACAGTCGGCGCGCACTGCGAGCGCCTCGCCGCCCGCAGCGCGGATTTTCTCCGCCACACCCCTGACGGCGTCTTCGTTGATGTCGAGGAGCGCCACCTTGGCGCCCGCCGCCGCGAGCACTTCGGAGAAAGCGGAGCAGAGCACACCGCCCGCCCCCGTAATCACCGCAACCTTTCCCGAAAGATTGACGGGAAAGGGAAGATCACACTGTTTCATAAAAATCCTTTCCGGGACATTTCGTCCCGCACTTGTCAATGCTTTGTTTTTTCAATGCCTTCCCACAGACCGAGAAGGTAGGTCGCGCCGAGCGCACGGTCGTATAACCCGTACCCCGGGCGTCCGTCCTCACCCCAGATATTCCGCCCGTGGTCGGGACGGGCATAACCCGAAAATCCGGCGTCCGAGAGCGCCCGCAGAATTCCGTACATGTCGAGCGAGCCGCATGCCGTCGGGTGCGCACTCTCCGCAAAGAAGAGATCCTCCCTGTCGGAGAAACGGATGTTGCGCGCGTGCAAAAAGTGAATTCTGCCCGCCTCTGCGTACTTTTTCGCCATTTTCACAAGATCGTTTTTGGGATTTGCCCCGAGAGACCCTGTGCAGAAGGTCAACCCGTTCGCCGGGGAGGGAACCTCGCGGAAGAGTCGGTCGAGGTGCTCCTCGTCCCGGATGATCCGCGGCAGTCCGAAGAGACTCCACGGCGGATCGTCCGGGTGCACCGCCATCGCGATGCCGCTCTCCTCACATACCGGCGTGATCGCACGGAGAAAGTATACCATACTCTACGCGAGCGACAACAACCTCACCGAGGAGCAGAGCCGAGAGCTCTTCCTTTGTGTAACTCTCATCCCAGCCGGGGAGGGAGAGTGCACTTTTCTTCGGATCCATTTTGTCGACGGTTCTCTGATCGTAGGCGAGAGAGGTCGATCCGTCGGAATTTCTGTATTTCAGCTCCGAGCGTACCCAGTCAAAGACGGGCATGAAGTTGTAGCAGATCACCTTCACCCCGGCGGCGCCAAGGTTGCGGATTGTCTCTTTGTAATTTTCGATCAGCGCGTCCCGCAGGGGAGAGCCGAGCTTGATTTCCTCATGGACAGGCACACTCTCGATCACTTCCATCGAGAGCCCCGCACGGCGGATCTTGTCTCTGTGCGCGAGAATGTCTTCCTTTTTCCATACCTCGCCCACCGGCACATGATAGAGCGCCGTGACAACGCCCTCCATACCGGGGATCTGTCGGATATTCTCGAGCGTGACGGGGTCGCTGTCCCCGTACCAGCGGAATGTCATTTTCATGGCAGGTTTCCTCTATACTCTATGTATTGTAAAGAATTATTTTCAAAAAGTGGATTATACTTCCGCAGGCTTGTCAAAAGAACGGTATGCCGCGAGAAGAATACGGAGCGCGTATTGCGCCTCACACGGCGGGATCGGCACCTCTTTCCCCGCACGCAGTGCGGCATAGAAACGGTCGATAAGATAGGTGTGTCCCGCACCGTAACATTCTTTGCCCACAGGGAGCGCGAGCGTCTTCGGCAGGTTCACCTTCTCGCCGTCAAGGTACAGATCGGGCGTCCGGATTTCAAGACGGTGGTGCGCCGTCTCGAGAAAGACCGTCGTCTCGCATCCTCCGGTAAAAGAGGTCGTCGCGTAAAAGCCCGCATTCTTTCCCCCCTCGAATTCGATTTTCCCTTCGGCGCTGTCCTCGACATCAATGATCCCCTTCAGATGGTGGTTCGCCGTCGTTGCCGTCACACGGACGGGGCGCCCGAGAAAGTAGCAGAGCAGATCCAGCGTGTGAATCGCCTGATTGATGAGCACGCCGCCGCCTTCCGTTTCTTTCTTGCCGCGCCAGCCGCTTTCGGTATAATATTTTTCTCCCCGATCCCAAAATACCGTGCCGTAAGCGCGGAGCACACCGCCGTCCTCCGCCGCAATTTTTTCGGCGGCGAGGGTCGTCGGGTTCAGTCGGTTCTGGAAGGATACGGTGATCTTCCCGCGGCTCTTTTTCGCCGCCTCGAGGAGAAGGGGAATCTCCTCTTCGGTGCGGCACATCGGCTTTTCGAGAAAGACATGAATATCTTCGGACAGCGCGCGGATTGCCATCGGCGCGTGCAGATAGTGCGGCGTGCAGATGTGCACGCTGTCGGGGTGCACTTTGCACAGCATCTCTTCGTAATCGGCGAAGATCTCCGCGTCGGCTGCGTATTTTTCCCGCATTGCCTCCGCCCGTTCCGTCTTCGGGTCGACGAGCGCCACGACACGCACATCGGTATTCTGCGAGAGGGCATAGAGGTGGTTCGGTGCGATCGCACCGCATCCGACGAGCGCTATGCGAAACGGCTGATTTTCCATCGTGCGGAACCTCGCTTTCGGTTTATTGGGTCGAGATTTTGGAGTCGTCGACCGGACGGTGCGGCTTCGAGATCGCGATCCGTTTCTTCAATTCTTCATAGAAGAGATTGTCGTCGATCGGCAGAGTCACATCGCGACCGAGCCAGGTCGAGAGGTGCATCGCGTTGGCAAGTTCCACGCCGCAAAGACCGTCTTCCGCCGGCGCGTAGAGAGGCTCCAAACCGAGGATCGCGTTTGCCACATTGTTGACGATGCCGACATGCTGGCTGTTTTCTCCCTCGAGCGGCACCTCCACCGTCGGACGGCAGGGCGGCTTCTGAAAGCCCGTGTAGGTAGCAAAGCAGTATTCCCGCTCGTCGATTTCCAGCTCCTTGAAATAGAGCTTGTTGTTTTCGTAAATCAGCGTCCCCTTAGAACCCGTGATTTCAAAGCGGTTGGTTCCCGGTGCGTCCGCCGTCGTCGTGATGAAGACACCGGTCGCCCCGTTCGGATATTCGACATAGCAGGTCACATCGTCTTCCACTTCAATGTCATGCCATTTGCCGAAATGGCAGAAGGCGTGGAGCTTCGAGGGCATCATGCCGACAATCCACTGGAAGAGGTCGAGCTGATGGGGCGCCTGGTTGTAAAGGACACCGCCACCCTCGCCTTTCCATGTCGCGCGCCATGAACCGCTGTCATAGTATTCCTGTGTCCGATACCAGTCGGTAATGATCCAGTTTGTACGCTTAACTTTACCGATTGACCCGTTTTGCACCATTTCGCGCATTTTGCGGAAGGCGGGATTGGTTCTCTGGTTGAACATGATGCCGAGGATTTTATCCGACTTTTTCGCGTGTTCGATCATCTCCTTAACCTGGAGCGTGTAGACGCCCGCGGGCTTTTCCACAATGCAGTGAAGCCCAGCATCCTGTGCCGCCATGGCGAGCGTCGGATGCAGATAGTGCGGCGTGCAGATCATCACCGCGTCGCATACCCCGGAGGCGAAGAGAGCCTCGGGCGCGTCAAAGTATTTCACGCTGTCGCCGAAGATTTCCTTTGCCGCCGCGATCTTCACGGGGTTGATGTCGCAGATCGCCGTCAGTATGCCGTTTTTGATCTGCCCTTCATGAAAGTGCTTTGCGTGTCCGGAACCCATGTTTCCGTAACCGATGATACCGAATCTTACTTTTTCCATCTTCCCATGTCTCCTTTCCGATAGCCCCGCTCGCGGAGGACCCCCTCAAGGGCGCTTACCGCAAAGGCGAAGGATTCCCGGTTGTTTTTGAATATGTGCTTGCCGCGCAGATGGTGCGTGTCGATCTGCGCGAAGGCGTCGAAGGACTTGAGGTGCGGCTCCACCGTCAGCATGACGGGAGCGTCGGTGTGCGCGTCGACAAGATCGAGGATCTCGCCGATGTGTCCCTCTCCCTCTCCCGCGGGGAGGATCGTCCCGTCGGGGAGTGCGTCTTTGATATGAAGATAGACGAGGGAGGGGAGCGTCGCGCGGATACCCTCGAGGGGATCCGCACCGTTCACCACATAGTTCGCCGGGTCGAAAATACCGCCGAGCGCAGGCAGGGAAGTGAGAAGATCGCCGACCTCGCGGGGCATCTGCCCGTAAATGCGCGATTCGTTCTCATGGCAGAGCTTTATGCCGACCTCTTCCGCACGCTTTGTCATGTAGGCGAGACGGCGGAGCACCTCCTCGCGCTTTTTTGCGAGATCCTTTTGCTCCACGAAAAAGCTGAACATGCGCATTCTGTCCGTCCCGAGGATTTTACAGGTCACGAGCGCTTTTTCAAACACTGTCTTGTAGCTTTCAAAGTCCTCGTCGATTCCGTACTTTCCGATCGGAGAGCCGAGCGAGCCGACGCGGATCTTTGCCCCGTCGAGCTTCGCCCGGATTTCTTTGAGTTCCTCTTCCGAGAATTCGAGGATTCCGCGTCCGTCGATACTGCGCGGTTCGATAAAGTGAATGTCCGCATTGCGCAGTGCGGCGATCTGTCCGTCAAGGTCGTTTGCCGCTTCGTCCGCGAAGGCGGAAAAATAGAATTCAGCCATAGCTCCTCCTTAAAACAGCGGTGCGAGATGGCGGTAACTGAACGCCATCTGCTCGAACTCGTCGCCAAGCTCGGGCGCGTTGTCCTGCTCTACGAGCGCATTCGGGATTCCGAGCTCGTCGCACAGCTTCACATAGGGTGCGAAGTCGATGATTCCCGCCCCGCAGGGACAGATGGCGCCTTTCGGCGAAGTTTTCATATCCTTGAAATGGACATTCGTCATTCTTTCTTTGCCGAAGAGTCTGATAAACTCTCTGGGGTCCTTGCCCGCATAGACGCACCAATATGTGTCGAGAATGAAATTCAGCGCGGGTGCCTCTTCGATCAGGCGCGAGTACGCGTCGGTTCCGCCGAGATCGTCGAATTCAAAGGCGTGGTTGTGATAAGCGAAGCGCAGACCCGCCGCCTCGATTTTCTTCATCGGTTCCGCCACCGCGCGGAGGAAAGCGCGCACGCCCTCGAGCGAGCCGCGGTATTCGTTCGGCATCGAGCCGATACCGATCACGGGGCAACCGTAGATTTTGTGTTCGCGGATCACATCGTCCGTCTCTTCCGTAATGCGGGAGAAGGGCGTGTGCGTGCAGGTGATGGGAAGGGAAAACTCTTCCGAGAGCGCGCGGAATTCCTCCGGCGCCACCTGACAGACGGCGGACATCTGCGCTGCCTCATAGCCGATGTCATGCATGGCGGAAAAGCAGGCACGGAGTCCCTCCGGCGTCTTTGCTCTTTCTCTGAGTGTGTAGAATTGCGCACCGAGTTTCATGCTGTATACCTCTCTTTGTCGCACTCCCGTTTCCGGGGGCATTTTTTGCGGGGAATTGTCTCTGCCTTTATTGTAACACGGCAATTTTTGCATTGCAATAAAAATATGTTTGCGACTGTTGCAAAAACTATTGCAAAAATTGCCCGCTTGTGGTAAAATAGAGAAAAACGCGTAAACCGTAACTTTGACAAGAAAGAAAGGAGGGCATACCGTGCACAGAATTCAGCGACTGGAAGGCGGCGGCATCGAGTTTTGCGCCTCTTACGACGATCCCGTCCCGCGCGGCTTCGGACAGAACCATTGCCATGATACCTACGAGATTCTTTATGTCGCGGAGGGGAAGGGCAGATATATCATAGAGGGAAGCGAATATGCCATGCGTCCCGGCACCCTGATGGTCATTCACCCGACCACCTACCATTTCGTCGATGTCTCGAGAGAGGGCGCCTACGAGCGCTATGTCGTGAACTTTTCGCAGCTTGCTCTTGCCGATGCGGCGCGCCCTTTGGTGGAAGGGCTTTGCACGGCGGAGGGGTGCGGTTTTTATTCCGCCGCCTCCTTACCGCCGAGCCTGCTTGCCGCCTTCGAGCGCTTTTCGCTCGCCGCCTCCCTTCCGGAGGAGAAGCGCGTCGCCTATATGCAGATGCTCCTCTCCGAGATCGTCGTGCTCCTCTCTTCGATCGACCCCGACGATGTCGCGGACAATGCCGAGCTCGGCGCGCGCGTGATCCGCTATCTCAACGCGCATATCGAGGGCGGCATGTCCCTCGATCGGATCGCCCGTCATTTCTTCGTCAGCAAATATTATCTTTGCCGCGCGTTCAAAAAGCACAACGGCATCTCGATCCACGGCTACCTGACGCAAAAGCGCGTGATGCTCGCCAAGAAGATGATCGAGGACGGCGAGACCGCCGCCGGCGCCGCCTATCGCGTCGGCTTCGGGGATTATTCCGCCTTTTATCGGGCGTATGTCAAACTGACGGGGGCGTCCCCCGTCGCGGGAAGGAGAGGAGGTGCAGGTGTTGAAAAAGAAGACGAAAACGGAAAAAAAGAACAGTCGGAAGAAGCATGATCTTCTCGCCGAGACACCGCGTCCCGGCACCTATCCGATCCTTGACCGGGTGAATACGCCCGAAGATGTAAAAGCACTCACCCCGGAGGAGATCCCCGCACTCTGTCGGGATATCCGCGCCTTTCTTGTCGACCATGTGAGCGAGTCGGGCGGACACCTCGCGTCGAATCTCGGCGTTGTCGAGCTGACCGTCGCCATTCACCGCGTCTTCGACTCTCCGCACGATCATATTCTCTTTGATGTCGGACATCAGAGCTATGTGCATAAGATTCTCACGGGGAGAAAAGACCGTTTCGATACTCTCCGTACCCCCGGCGGACTCTCGGGCTTCACCCTCCGCAAGGAGAGCGAGCACGATCCCTTCGGCGCCGGTCATTCCTCTACCTCCGTCTCCGCCGCGCTCGGATTTGCCGAGGCGGATCAGCTCTCGGGGAGCGATGCCTTTACCGTCGCCGTCCTCGGGGACGGCGCCTACACCGGCGGCATGGTGCACGAGGCGCTCAACAATGTGCGCCCCGACCTGCGCATGATTCTGATTCTGAACGAGAACCGCATGTCCATCTCCCGCAATAAGGGTGCCTTTGCCTCCTACCTTGCACGCGTCCGCATTTCGGAGGGCTACCGTAGATGGAAGCGCCGCACGAAGTCGGTTCTCCGTCATATCCCCCTGATCGGCAGACCGCTCGAGAACCTCATCTCCGCGCTCAAAGATCAGATCAAGCGCCGCTTCTATACCCTCAACTACTTTGAGGCGCTCGGACTCTACTATCTCGGACCCGTGGACGGGAACGACCCCGTCGCCGTCGAGCGCGCCCTCGGGGAAGCGAAGCGCTTCGGAAAGAATGTCCTTGTCCATGTCATCACAAAGAAAGGGAAGGGCTACGAGCCCGCCGAGCACGCCCCCGAGGCGTATCACAATGTCGCCCCGTGCGAAAAGCCCGCGAGCACCTTCCACTCCGTCGCGGTGGAGGAACTTTGCAAAGAGGCGGAGAAGGATCCGAAGATCGTCGCCATCACTGCGGCGATGAGCGGCGGCACCGGACTTTACCGCTTCGGAGAACGCTTTCCCGAGAGATATTTCGATGTCGGCATTGCCGAGGAGCACGCCCTCACCTTTGCGGCAGGGCTTGCCGCAGGCGGTATGCACCCCTATCCCGTCATCTATTCCACCTTTCTTCAGCGCGCCTATGACAACATTCTTCACGATGTCGCTCTTCAGCACCTGCCCGTGCGCATGCTGATCGACCGCGCGGGGCTTGCCGTCGCCGACGGCGCCACCCATCACGGAATTTTCGATGTCGCCTTCCTTTCGGAGATCCCCGGCGTCAGGATTCTCTCGCCCATGACCTACGGCACCCTTCTTGCCGCCATGCGGCAGATCCGGACGACGGAGGAGCCGGTCGCCCTCCGCTACCCGAACACCGACGAGGACCCTGCCGTCAGACAGGCGTTCTATCCGAAGGAGGACTACGGGGCGTTCGGCGTCAGAGCCGATTTCGACGGCAGGGCGGACGCCGTCTTCGTGGCCTACGGACCCCTTGCCACGCGTGTTCTCGCCGCCGAGGCGACTTTGCGCGCCGAGGGCATTTCGGTCGGCACCGTCCTGCTTGAAGAGCTTGCTCCTTATCGGAAAACGGCAGAGGCTCTTCTTCCGTATCTTTCCGACGCCGGGGCGATCCTCTTCGCCGAGGAGGGGATCCGCAACGGCGGCGCCGCCATGATTCTCAAGGAACATCTGACGGATCTCGGTCTTCCAGCCGCCCGCATGGCGATCTCGGCGATCGACGACACCTTCGCGTCTCCCGACACCCCCTGCGATCTCTATGCGTCTCTCGGGCTTTCGCCCGCGTGCCTTGCCGATCGCATGCGTCGGCACCTCGCCGCGTGCCGCGATGTCGAAAAGAGGGGAAAAGGTGCGGCGGACGATTGACTTTTCCGCCCTCCGGTGCTATAATAGATCCGTTACGGAAAAATAAAAGGATACGCGTATGAATCAGACCGAAAGCACGGCGCGCTCCCGCGCCGTCGAAGAAGTCCGTCGGTATAACGACGGAAAGAGAAGAAAATACTATGTCGTGACCCTCGGCTGTCAGCAGAACGAGGCGGACGGCGAGAAGATCCGCGGCATGGCGGAGGAGATGGGATATTTTCCCGCCGAGCGTCCGGAGGACGCCTCCCTCATCGTGGTGAATACCTGTGCCGTCCGCCGTCACGCGGAGCTGAAGGCACTTTCCCTTGTCGGTACTTATAAGCATATCAGGGAAGGAAATCCCGAGACTCTGATCGGCGTCTGCGGCTGTATGGCGGCAGAGCCCGAGATTGTCGAAAAACTCAAGCGTGAGTTTCACTATGTCTCCTTCACTTTGGAGCCGAACCGCCTTTTCCGCCTGCCCGAGCTTGTCGCCCGCGCGATCGGAGAGCACCGGCGTACCTTCCTCCTCGGAGAGGACGACGGCACCGTGTGCGAGGGGCTTCCAACCGTAAGGTCCTCCCGCCACCGCGCGTGGGTGTCGATCATGTACGGCTGCAACAATTTCTGTTCCTATTGTATCGTCCCTTATGTCAGAGGAAGAGAGCGGAGCCGTGAGAGCGGTGAGGTGCTCGCCGAGTGCCGCGCCCTTGTCGCCGACGGCGTGAAGGAGATCACCCTCCTCGGACAGAATGTCAATTCCTATCGGGCGGACATCTCCTTTCCGGAGCTTCTTGCCCGCGTCGCGGAGATCCCCGGGGACTTTCTCGTCCGCTTCATGACGAGCCACCCGAAGGATGTTTCGGATGACCTGATCCGCGTCATGCGCGACCACAGGGAAAAGATCGCACCCGCCTTCCATCTCCCTCTCCAGTCGGGCAGCGACAGGATTCTTCACGCGATGAACCGTACCTATACCTCTGCCCACTATCTTGAGATCGCGGACAAGCTGCGCGCCGCGATCCCCGACATCACCCTGACGAGCGACATCATCGTCGCCTTCCCGGGGGAGGAAGAGGCGGATTTCGAGGACACCCTCCGCGTGATGGAGCGCGTCCGTTACGACGCCGTCTATTCCTTTATTTTCTCGCCCCGCGAGGGTACCCGCGCCGCGAAAATGGAGAACCTCACCACCGCGGAGGAGAAGAACGACCGCATGGCGCGCCTTCTCGCCCTCCAGCGGGAGATCTCCCTTGAGAAGAACCTTTGCGAGGTCGGGAAGACCGTCCGCGTTCTCTGTGACGGCGAGGCGCGCGAGGGCGGCTACCTCGGACGCACCCCGGGAGGGAAGCTCGTGCGCTTTACCGCACCCGCCGACCCCACCGGCACCTTCGTGCGTGTGAAGATCGACCGCGCCACCCCCTTTGACCTCTTCGGCACCGCCATCTGAGCACCTACCGTTATTTTACAACCATCATTTCAGAAAAGAGGAAATACCATGACCCCCATTATCGAACTTGCCCATAAGCTCGGCGAGACCATCGCCGAGAGTGACGAAATCCGCGCCCTCTCGAAGGCAAAGGCTGCCTACGAGGCGGACAGCGACCTTCAGGCGAAACTGAACGAGTACGAGGCGGAGCGCCGCGTTCTCGCCGAGGAGTTTTCCAAGGCGGAGGAGGCGGATGAGAAGACCGTGTCCTCTCTCCGCACCCGCCTCGAAGAGCTGAGTGCCGTCATTCTGGCGAACCCGCATTACACCGATTTTTCCGCCGCGCAGAAGGCGCTGAACGACCTTATGGCAGAGGTGAACGCCGAGATCAAATTCTGCATTACCGGCGAGCGCCCCGCCGCCTGCACGCATGACTGCTCTACCTGCGGCGGTTGCCATCATTAAGGCAGGACATTTCATTTTCCGAAAAGAGGTACACCGCGATGGCGGATAGCTATGTAGCGAGAAGCGAGTTGACAAAAGAGCCGACCTCCATGATGCGTCAGTATCTGGAGGTGCGCGCGCAGTATGAGGGATATATCCTGTTCTACCGCCTCGGAGACTTTTACGAGTGCTTTTTCGAGGACGCCGTGACCGTCTCGAAGGAAGAGGATCTCACCCTGACGGGCAGGGATTGCGGACTGGATAAGCGCGCCGCCATGTGCGGCGTCCCCTTTCACCATGCGGACGAGTACATCGGACGCCTTGTCGCCAAGGGATATAAGGTCGCCATCTGCGAGCAGACCGAGGATCCGAAGAAGGCGACGGGACTGGTAAAGCGCGAGGTTATCCGCGTCGTCACCCCCGGCACGGTTACCGATGCCGGACTTCTGACCGAAAATAAGAACAATTATCTCGCCGCGCTCGCCGTCGGTGAGGGCGGGATCGGTCTCGGCTTTGCCGACATTTCGACGGGAGAGATCTCCGTCACGCAGATCGCCGGGGAGGGGATCGTCTCCCGCGTCGAGCGTGAGCTTTCGGTCTATCGCCCCTCGGAACTGATTCTGAATGTTGCACGAAGCGAGTGCAAAGAAATATCCGCCTTTGCAAACGAACGCTTTCATACCCTCATCAACGACGAGGTGAGAGGACTCTTTTCCTATGCCGACGCGGTGAAGACACTTCCCGCCGCCTTCGGCGACGAAGCGAAGAAGCTCACCACCCCCGAGATGATGATGGCGACGGGTGCCCTCCTCGCGTATGTGAAAGAGACGCAGAAGACCGACATCGCCTTTGTCCGCGATCTGAATGTCTACGGAGAGGGACAGTACCTCGACATGGACATCAACACCCGCCGCAATCTCGAGCTCACCGAGACTATGCGCAATAAAGAAAAAGCGGGGAGCCTTCTCGGCGTCCTCGACCGCACGAAGACCGCGATGGGCGGCCGTCTCCTCTATACCTGGGTGACAAAGCCCCTGCTCGACCCAGGGCAGATCACGCACCGTCAGGGTGCCGTCGGGGAGCTTGTGAAGAACCGCGACCTGCGGGAAGAGCTCACCGAGAACCTTACCTCCTTCCTCGACATCGAGCGCCTGACGGCAAAGGCGGTTTACGGCACCGCGAACGCGAAGGATCTGCGCGCCATTTATCTCAGCATCGTGCGCCTTCCCGCGATCCGTGCGCTTCTTGCCGATGTGAAGAGCGAGTCGCTCGCCCGCCTGCGCGACAGTCTGGATCCCCTGACCGACATCGCCGATGTCCTCGGGCGCGCCATTGTGGAGAATCCGCCGTATACCGTCCGCGAGGGCGGCATGATCGCCGACGGCTATAACGCCGATGTCGACTATTACCGCGATATCCGCTCCCACGGCAGAGAGATCATGGAGTCGATCGCCGAGCGGGAGAGGGAAGAGACGGGGATCCGCACGCTGAAGGTCGATTACAATAAGGTCTTCGGCTACTATATCGAGATTTCAAAATCCCTTGCCGATAAGGTTCCCGACCGCTACATAAGAAAACAGACCCTCGTCAACTGCGAGCGCTATATCACGCAGGAGCTCAAGGAGATGGAGACTACCATCTTCAGCGCGGACGAAAAGCTCTGCGAGCTGGAGTTTTCCATCTTCGGCGAGCTTCGCGCCCTCATCACCGAGAACAGCGAGCGGATCCGCACCTCGGGTGCCGCCGTCGCCGAGCTCGATGTCTTCCGCTCTCTTGCCGAGGTCGCATCGAAAAACAATTATGTCTGCCCCGAGGTCGATATTTCCACCGACCTCGTCATCAAGGACGGCAGACACCCCGTCGTCGAAAAATTCGTGAAGGATACCTACTTCGTCCCGAACGATACCACCCTCGACACGGGCGCGAACCGCGTGATGATTATCACCGGTCCCAACATGGCAGGTAAATCCACCTACATGCGTCAGGTCGCCCTCATCACCGTCATGACGCAGATCGGCTCCTTCGTCCCCGCGCGGGAGGCGCGGATCGGCATCGTCGATAAGGTCTTTACCCGTGTCGGCGCCTCCGACGACCTCGCCTCCGGCCAGTCCACCTTCATGCTCGAGATGACCGAGGTCGCCGCCATTCTGAAGCATGCGACCCGCCGTTCTCTCATCATTTACGACGAGGTCGGACGGGGTACCAGCACCTATGACGGCATGGCGATCGCCCGCGCCGTCGTGGAGTATACATGGTCGAAGAAGATCGGTGCGAAGACCCTCTTCGCCACCCACTATCATGAGTTGATCGCCATGGAGGAGTCCTTCCCCGGCATCGTCAACTACAATGTCGCGGCGAAAAAGCGCGGGGACGGCGTCACCTTCCTCCGCAAGATCGTGCGCGGCGGCACCGACGATTCCTACGGTATCGAGGTTGCGAAGCTCGCGGGCGTTCCCGCCGAGGTGATCCGCCGTGCGCGGGAGATCCTCGCCGAGATCGAGAGCGAAACCCCCGCACCGAGACAGAACACGAAAACCGCAGAGGAGCCGCACGATCTCTTCGCCGTCATGGCAAACGATAAGAACGCCGAGGTCGCGGACAAGCTCCGCGCCGCGGATCTCAATACCATGACCCCGATCGAGGCGATGAACCTCCTCTATTCACTGAAACATACCCTCGCCGACGGAGAGTAACCCGAAGAAAGGAACGCTATGGGAAAGATCAATGTTCTGAGCTTTGATGTCGCGAATCTGATCGCCGCGGGCGAGGTCGTGGAGCGCCCCTCCTCGGTTTTGAAAGAGCTGATCGAGAATTCCATCGACGCCGGCGCCACCGAGGTCGTCGCGGAGATCAAGCGGGGCGGCGTCGCCCTGATCCGCGTCTCGGACAACGGGTGCGGCATGGACAAAGAGGATCTCCCCGTCGCCTTGCAGCGGCACGCCACGAGTAAAATTCACGGCAAGGAAGATCTTTCGTCCATTATGACCCTCGGCTTCCGCGGCGAGGCGCTCGCCGCCATCAGCTCGGTCTCCGAGGTCACCATCATCACGAAGACCAAAGAGGCAGAGAGCGCCTCCATGCTCACCTCCGAGGGCGGACATGTCATCGACATCACCGAGGTCGGCGCCGCCGACGGCACGACCGTCGTCGTCGAGAACCTCTTCTACAATGTCCCCGCCAGACGGAAATTCCTGAAAAAGGACGCCACCGAGGCGATGAATGTCGCCGCCCTTGTCGAGCGCGTTGCTCTCTCCCGTCCCGACATCTCCATTCAGCTTCTGATTGACGGGGAAGAGAAGTTCAAGACGCCGGGCGACGGCGACCTCCTTCATACGATTTCCGCCGTCCTCGGACGCGATTTTGCTAAAAAAACTTTACATATCGACGGTGAAGCGAACGGAATCCGCGTCACAGGCTACATCGGCACGAGCGAAAATGTGCGCAAGAACCGCAACCTTGAGAACTTCTTTATCAACGGCAGATATGTCAAAAGTCTGACCGCCGCCGCGGCTCTTGAAAAAGCCTATACCTCCTACATCGCCCCCGAGTGCTTTCCCGCCTGCGTCATCTCTCTTTCCATGAGCCCCTCCTCGGTCGATGTCAATGTCCACCCCGCAAAGCTGGAGGTTAAATTCTCGGACGAGCGCCCCGTCTTTGAGGCGGTCTATCATACCGTCCGCCGCACATTGGAGAGCGCCGCCTACCGCCCCGAGATGACCCTCGGAAAGGACGCACTGAAGGATACCCGCACCGTCGGCGCCTTTGTCCCCCTCGGGGAGAAGCCGAAGGGCGAGCAGATCACCCTCGGCGCCACCCCGCCCCCACTCCGTGAAAATCCTTATCGCACCCCGCCGACGCGCCCGTCCTATGACGCCCCCGTCAGCGCGCCGCGTACCGTCTCCTACGCCCCCCCGACGCAGAGAGCGGCAGGGCATACCGACATTCCCGACCGCCTCTCGGTTGCGAGCGGCGCCGGACATACGCAGACGCCCGAGATGACACCGAGGGAATCGCTCGACCTTCTCCGCGCCTACCGCGACGCTTCTCCCGCACCCACGCCCCCTCCGGTTGCAAGACCGACGGAGAGCGCTCCGACATCCGCGCCGACCCCCGACGGGCAGACGCCCGCCACCCCCTTTACCGATACTTCCTATCGCTATGTCGGGGAAGCGTTTGATTGTTACCTCATGGTCGAGGTCGGGGACGACCTCCTTGTCATTGATAAGCACGCCGCCCATGAGCGTATCCTCTTTGAAGAAATCAAGAAATCGCACGAGAGCGACGGCAGAGTCGCCTCGCAGAGCCTTCTTCTGCCGCTCCCCGTTTCCCTCACCCCCGAGGAGCTTTCCGCCGCAACCGAGTATCAGAGCGAGCTTTTGTCCGTCGGCTTCGAGTATGATCTTGACGCCTCGGGCGTCAGCCTCACCGCGATCCCCGACGCGATCGGCGCCTCGGACGCCGCCGATCTCTTCGTCTCCATGACCGCCGAGATCGCCGCCGGGCGCGGCACCCCTGCGAACACCGAGGCGATCCGCAGGGAAAAGGCACTTTATCAGATCGCCTGTAAAGCCGCGATCAAGGGCGGCAGACACTATGAGCGCCCCGTCATCGACTGGCTGATCGCCAAAGTTCTCTCTCTTCCCGATATCATCGTCTGCCCGCACGGAAGACCGATCGCTTACCGCCTCTCAAAGCGGGAGCTTGACCGTCGTTTCGACCGTATCAAATAAGGAGTAATCCCACCTATGGCAAAATTCGAGCTTCTCAAAACCGAGGGACACGCAAGACGCGGACGCTTCGAGACCGTTCACGGCACCATCGAGACTCCCGTCTTCATGAATGTCGGTACCTCCGCCGCGATCAAAGGCGGCATTTCGACCGATGACCTCCGCGAGGTCGGTTGTCAGGTCGAGCTTTCCAATACCTACCATCTGCATATCCGCCCCGGCGACGATGTCATTTATAAGATGGGCGGACTTCATAAGTTTTTCAACTGGGATCGTCCGATTCTCACCGATTCGGGCGGATTTCAGGTCTTCTCCCTTGCGAAACTCCGTAAAATCACCGAGGACGGCGTCTCCTTCAATTCCCATGTCGACGGGAAGCGTATTTTCATGGGACCCGAAGAGTCCATGCGGATTCAGTCGCATATCGGCTCCACCATCGCGATGGCGTTTGACGAGTGCATCGAGAACCCCTCGCCCTACGCCTATGTCAAGGCGTCGGAAGAGCGCACCATCCGCTGGCTGAAGCGTTGCCGCGCCGAGCTCGACCGTCTGAACGCGGAGGAGGGGACGGTAAACCCGCATCAGCTCCTCTTCGGTATCAATCAGGGCGGCACCTATGAGGATCTGCGAATCGAAAATATGATCGAGACCGCGAAGGTTCCCTGCGACGGCTATGCGATCGGCGGACTTGCCGTTGGTGAGGACGCCGACACCATGTACCATATCATCGAGACGGTAGAACCCTATATGCCGAAGGATAAGCCGCGTTACCTCATGGGCGTCGGCACCCCGCAGAACATCGTCGAGGCGGTCTACCGCGGCGTCGATTTCTTCGATTGCGTCATGCCGAGCCGCAACGCAAGACACGGCAATCTCTTTACCTGGCAGGGAAAAATCAATATCAATAACGAAGCCTATAAAACCGATTCCCGCCCGATTTCCGAAGGTTGCGGTTGTCCCGCCTGCCGCCGCTATTCCCGCGCCTATATCCGCCACCTCTTCAAGGCAAAGGAGATGCTCGGCATGCGTCTCACCGTCCTGCATAACCTCTTCTTCTATAACGAACTTATGCAAAAAATCCGTGACGCCCTCGACGCCGGCGATTACGAGTCCTTCTACCGTACCTGGAAAGATAAACTCGCCACCCCCGTCGAAAGATAAGGATTGACACTCGCAATAACCGCCCAAAAAGAGGCTCGGACGCATCCCGCGTCCGAGCCTCTTTTTATCTGATTCTTTTTTTCAGTGCCGCCGCCACAAGATACGCGAGCACGATTTTCACAATGTCCGGCAGAATGAAGGGAACCACGCATCCCATCAGCGCCGTCCCGAGCGTGATCGCTCCCTTTTCGCTCGTGTAGAGAATGATATACCATGCCGTGCCGAACGCATAGCAGGATACCAGCGCGAGCGCCGAACCGATCACCTTGAAGAAAAGACCCTCTCTCCCGTGCGCCGTCACCGCCCAATAGACAAGTCCGGATACGACGAATCCGACAAGGTATCCGCCCGTCATACCGAGCAGCACGCCGATCCCCCCGCGAAATCCCGAGAAGACGGGGACACCCACCGCCCCGATCAGAAGATAGAGCAGGATCGAGACTGTCCCGTACTTTCCCCCGAGGAGAAAGAGCGCCGCGTAAATCGCGAAGATCTGAAGCGTGAAGGAGATCGGCGGGATCGGAATCGTGATCCATGCCGTCACAGCCATCAGTGCCGTGAGGAGCGCGATCTTTGTCAGATCGAGCACCGTGAATTTCTTTTTGCCCTTTGTGTTTTCCATAAGCCCCCAATTGTAACCTTGAAAAATATTTGCTTTACAATTAAGATCGGAAGAGCGTCGTGTAGGGAAAGAGTGTAGATCTCGGT